>NZ_MTPV01000005.1:0-165167 GCF_002009585.1 Arthrobacter sp. SRS-W-1-2016
TACCCTTTTCTTTTCCCCCCCCCCCCCCCCCGCCTTTCAACATTTGCGGGGGGGGGGCCCTACCCCTCCTCTTTTTCCCCCCACCACAACCCCCCCGGGGGGGGGGGGGGCCGCCGCCCCCCGCGCCCTGCTGTCGGCGTCGGAAGACTAGTGCTTCCTGAAGGTGCCTTTGATTTTTTCGCCTGCCAGCTTCAGATCGGCCCTGACCTGACGGGACTTGCCCTCAGCCTTCAGCCGATCATTGCCGGTGGCCTCGCCGGCCGCTTCCGTGGCCTTGCCATGGAGCTTCCCGGCAGCGTGATGGATCCTCTCACCCCAACCCATGATGGCTCTCCTTAGTCGGCGGCCCGCGGCACGACACCGTGAGGCCGCACTTAAATTGTAGGGACGGAAGTCCGGCAAGGCACGTCCCCGCCGGGAAACCGCACCACTCAGGAAGCACGGATTCTCGTCCCGTACCATGGGGCGGATGGTGTTCATACGGCTATACCGCGAAGGCAAACTCGAACGCGACGACGTCCGCGCCCACGAAATCGAAGCCCTGGCCCGCCAGGATGACGTGGTGCTGTGGATCGACTACACGGACCCGACGGCGGATGACCTGCTCGGCGTCGAAACGGTATATGGGCTCCACCGCCTCGCCGTCGAGGATGCCGTCCACGACTTCCAGCGGCCCAAACTGGACCGGTACCCGAACCATCTGTTCCTCTCGGCCTACCAGGCGGCGCTGCAGCCCGGCACCGGCGAACTGGCCGTCGTCGAGCTCTCGGCATTCGTGACCCACAACGCCCTCGTGACCGTGCACGGGCCCGAGTTCGACACCGACAAGCTGACGGCATACTGGGACGCCGAACCCGACCTGGCGCAGCACGGGGTGCCATTCCTCTTCTGGGGCCTGTTGGACATGATCGTCGACGGACATTTCGACGCCGTCCAGGAGCTCGATGGCTACATCGACGCCCTCGAGGAGTCGCTCTTCGAGGACCACTCCCCTGACCACGACCTGCAGCGGAAGACCTTCGAACTCCGCAAAAACCTCGTCCGGCTCCGCCGCATCGTCCTGCCCATGCGTGAAGTCCTCAACACCCTCCTCCGGCGGGAGGACCTGGTCGGCTGCAGCCCGGCGATGCAGCCCTTCCTGCAGGACGTATACGACCACGTGCTTCGTGCCTCGGAGTGGACGGAATCGCTCCGCGACCTGGTCACGACCATCCTGGAAACCCACATCAGCATCCAGGGGAACCAGATGAACCTGGTCATGAAGAAGGTCACGAGCTGGGCTGCGATCATCGCCGTCCCGACTGCCGTGACCGGCTTCTTCGGACAGAATGTGCCCTTTTTCGGCTTCCAGAGCGATTACGGCCTCTGGTTGTCCTGCGCTCTCATGGCCGGCGGTTCGATCTTCTTGTACCTCGCCTTCAAGAAGCGGGACTGGATCTAGCGCGGGAGCCCTACTGTCCGTCCTTGCGGCCCGGAAGCACCAGCAGCGCGTCCCCGATGGCACGTTCCGATCCGCCGGACGGGCTGTTCTGGACCTTCCCTTGGGCAACCGCTGTTGTTGAACCTCCGCCATCGAGGTTCATGGCCTGGACCATGCCGAGCGAGAGTGCGACGTCCGCCTCTTCCTTCAGGCTCAGTCCCAGCGAGGCAGTCGATCGTCCATCCGCGGTAACAAGCATGGTCCTGCCCTGCGCGTCGGTCCCGGCGAAGGTCCGGGGGTTCCGCTTGTGGACCCAACCGTAGTAGAAGCTGTTTCCATCGTTGGGGTGCACCATGCCGTCATGCCGCACCGTCACGTCTTCACTGCCGTCCTTGACCAGCAGCGGGCCGCCGTTGACCACGCTCGTGGCCTTGTTCGTGTGCAAGGGCTTCCCGTCCTGGCCGAGCAGTCCGGCGTCGATCCTCAGCTTCGCGCCTACAGGGGCGAGGGCGCGGAGCCGTGCGACGTCGGTTCCGGTGGCCTGGATGGTGTGTCCGCCCGCAGGGACGGCCGCGCCACGGGTTTCGGCGATGGAGGTAACGGTGTCATGGCTGTCTACCATCACTTCAAGGCCTGGCCCGGCAGGCGTGGTCGGACCGAACTCCGGAGTGAAGGTGACGAGCTCGTTGGAGTTCGTGCAGGTCACGTCCTGGAGCGGGCCTGAGGTAGGCAGGTCGTTGGCGCCTCCGCAGTTGCGGATCAGGCCGGGTACCCGGTCGATGCCGTCCAAAGTGGCTTCCCCGGAAGGGGCGGAGACCTTCCCCGCCCAGGTCAGCCGCTGGATGCTGCTGGAATTCTTCTTTCCGTCAATGACGAAGGCCGGACGGTCCGCCACGGCTTCGCTGAGAACCTTCCCTCCGTACACACCGACGCCGGCGGGGTCACCTTCGGCGCCGGCCTTCGGGTCGAAGACGAAGAAGCCCGCGTTGACAGCCGCGAGGGCGTGGGCGTCCGATGCCAGCTGGCTGGTCGTCTCCCGCTTCTCAAGATCCGGGCCGAACGAAGCGGCGAGCTGGCCTTGGTACTTCCCCGGGTCGACCGTGATAACGTCAAGGTTCCACGGTCCGCGCGTCGTGGTGCTGGTTCCGGCGTCGCCATCCCACCCGGTGTAGATCACGGAGGAGGCGAAACCGGCGGCCTTGATCTGTGCGACGAGGGCCGCGCCGTCGGCCTGCGCGGCAAGGTGGCCGGCACGGACCCGGTAACCCAGATCGCCTCCGGCGTCGGCAAGCTGCGGAGACTGGACATGTTCAACGCGGGCATCGATGCCGGCAGCCTTGAGCTTGTCCGCCGTGCGCTCGGCGGTGTCCTGGCTTGAGAGCGCCGACGTCGGAGCATCCGGATCCGGCGAATCCGCGGGGATGGCCACTTCGGCCGTCCAGAAAAGCGAAGAGTCCGCTCCGCCGCGGCTGATTTTGGTCAGCGTAACGCCGGGGGCGAGGGTCGTCACCGTCCGGCTCTCGGGAAGGTCGGCGGCGCCAAGGTTGAGGTGGGAACTCTGATCCGTACCGTTGTCACCAATCCGGCCATCATCCGCCTGGGCTGGGCTCACCGGGCTGAGGAGCGCCGACACGACGGCCACGACCAGTCCGCCAGTGAGGGCAGTGCGGTGCTTAAGGAAATCCTTCATGCGTCCACCGTATAAAGACCGGGCCCTCGCCCTGGCCGGTTTTACGGGTTGACGACGCCTATTGACCGAACCTTCATGCCACGTTCACTTGTACGCGGCATGGTCCCTACGGCCAGAAGTCCCGGTTCCGCCAGACCCCGACGGTGGGCCTGGGAACCCGGCTTAACCGCACGGGGTCGAAGGAACCATCCTTGGGCGCCGCGGCGTCCATATACGACTCTTGAGTATCACCTTGCGATACGTCGTGTGGCTCGTCAGGCGACTGCTGGCTGTTGGACACAACTCCCCCTTGATATTTGTCCAGATTGGCGTGGGTACGAGCTGCCCCTCAGTCCCCACACGCACAATATTATGAACAGCCGGCTAATGAAAGGGTTATAGGGGTTAACCGAGAGATCTTCGGTGGAATCCCGGATTCCGGCATGGCGCCACGTCGCAGGACTCAAGGCAGAATGGACAGCATGCCCCATACTACGTTTGCCCTCGTCCGCCACGGCCAGACAGACTGGAATGCCCAGCGCCGGCTGCAGGGATCCACCGACATTCCGCTGAACGGCGTCGGCCGCGGCCAGGCGCGCGACGCCGTCGCTGTCCTCTCCGGTGACGAGTGGGACGCCGTCGTGTCGTCCCCCCTGAGCCGGGCCGCGGAAACCGCCGCGCTGATTGCTGCAGGGCTGGGGCTGAGCGTGGACCGCCACATACCTGAGCTCACCGAGCGCCGCTTCGGGCCTGCCGAGGGCCTGCGCGCAGGACCAGAACTGGACGCACTGCGCATTCCCGGAGGCTTCCGCGGCGCGGAAAGCGAAGAGGAAGCAGCATCCCGCGGCTTGGCCGCGCTGGAAGCCCTGGCCGAAGAGTTCCGCGGCGGACGCGTGCTTGTTGTCGCCCATGGGACATTGCTCCGTCTGAGCCTCGGCCGCGCAGTCGGCCGCACCCTGGACAGCATCGACAATGCCGTGCTCAACCTTGCCCACCACCATGCCATTGACGGGTGGCGGCTTGAATACTTCAATGGTGAACGCGTCATGGCGAACGTTCCCGGCTAAACACCGCCGAACCGAAGGCATATCCGCCAGGACAGCGGCGTGGGAGACTGTTCAGCACGCACAGGAACTCTTTCCGAAGGGGATGGTCAGCGTGGCGGCAACCGGTCTCAACGCCGTCGAGCACATTGTCGTCTTGATGCTTGAAAACCGCTCATTCGATCACATGCTCGGATACCTCTATGCCGATTCCGGCAATGTTTCCCCCGCGGGCGACCCGTTCGAGGGCTTGACGGGCACGGAGTCCTGCCCCGGAACCGATGGCAGTCAAGTGGGCGTCTATCGCTTGCTTCCCTCCACCCCTGACGTCTACTTCATGCCGGGCGCCGACCCCGGAGAGGGATACCAGGCAACGAACGAACAGCTCTATGGCACCGCCGCCGCGCCGAAAGCGGGGATGGTTCCGTCCATGACCGGCTTTGTGAGCAACTATGCCGGCGCCATCAAGGACAACCTGGCCAAGGGCTGGCATGTGGTGCCGGGAACAACGGAGCACATGATCATGGGCTGCTTCACTCCGGAAGCCCTGCCCGTGTTGTCGGCAATGGCGAAGGGATTCGCCGTCTGCGACGCGTGGTTCGCGTCAGCTCCCACCATGACGATGCCCAACCGGGCCTTCGCCTGCGCCGGCACCAGCCAGGGCAACCTGGATGACAAGGCCAAGCGGTTCACCGTGCCGAGCATCTTCGGGCACCTGGGCAACCACGGGATTCCGTGGAAGATCTACGGCGAAACCGCGTCGCCCCTGACGAAACTCGACTTCGACGACACCCGGCACGCTCCGGCGTCGAACAGTGGCCTGTTCACGGACTTCCAAGCCGACGCTGCGGCCGGCAAGCTGCCCGCGTACGCGTTCCTTGAGCCTTCCTGGTCCTCGACGGGCAACAGCGAACATCCCAACTACAACGTCGCGCTCGGCGAGCAGTTCCTGCTCGACGCTTATCGCGCCGTCCACGACGGGCCGGCGTGGGACTCCACCCTGCTCATCGTCACGTATGACGAACATGGGGGCTGCTACGACCACGTCGCCCCGCCGTGGGGCGCCACGCCGCCGGACAACACACCGGGGGAATTCGGCTTCGATTTCACCCGGTTCGGCGTGCGGGTGCCGACGGTATTGATCAGTCCGCTCATCCCGGGCGGCACCGTCTTCCGGGCTCCAGGTCCTGTCCCGCTCGATCACACCAGCATCCTGGCGACCGTCGAACATCGATGGAATCTGCCGCCCCTCACCCACCGGGATGCAGCGGCGCCCGACGTCGGCGGGGCCTTGAGCCTCGCCGTCCCCCGCACCGACGACCCCCTCGCGGGCGTTCAGGCACCTGCTCCTCCGCCGACCACGCGGGCACTGGCAGAACAACCGTCCCACCTGCAGCAGCTACACGACGAGCTCCTCGCGCAACCGTAGCATTTGGCCCTGGGTTCTGTTCAGGCTACGGTTCCATCGCCGGACTCGATGCCCGCCGCTTCACCGCGCCCCGACCACGTCTTGATGGCGGTCCAGGCAACAGCTGCGGTGGGCACTGCCAACAAGGCACCGATAATCCCTGCGAGCATCGTGCCGATGGCCAATGCCAGCAAAATGGCCAGTCCATGAATGCTCAGGACCTTGCCCATCAGAACGGGTTGGAGGAAATGGTGCTCAAGCTGGTTGGCCGCCACAAGAACAGCGAGGACGATGAGCGAGGTCACCGGACCGTTCGAGATCAGGGCGACACCTACGGCGAGGGTACCTGCCGCAGTGGAACCAATGATGGGAATGAACCCGCCGATGAACACAAAAACGCCCAGGGGCAGGGCGAGCGGGACACCGAGGATAGCCAGGACGGTCCCGATGATCACGCCGTTCACTGCTGCGATCAGGGCTGTGCCCCGGACATAGCCACCCAGCACGGTGGCGCTTCGTTCCGCAGCCAGGTGCGCCTTTCCGCGATGGGCCGCCGGAAGGAATCCGAACAGGAACGTCCTGATCCTCTCGCCGTCCTTGAGGAAGAAGAACAAGATCACCACCATGAGAACCAGGCCGGCCAGGATTTCACCGACCGTACGGGCGCCGGTCAGCGCTTCGGCGCCGAAGCTGCTGCTCGTGAAGAAGCGCTGGATGGAATCGGCCACGGAGCGGAGTTGTTCGTCGCTGACTCGGAAGGGCGCGTTGTTCAGGAACTGGTGCAGTTGGTCGATACCGGCAGTGAATTTCACGGCAAGTTCCTTGGATTGCGCCCTGATAAGGAAGACGATTCCGGTGATGACCCCGCCGAAAACTGCAAGGATCCCCACGAACGATGCTGCGACAGCAAGGGCACGTGGCCATCGGTGGTCAGTCAGCCAACGCACCAGAGGTGAGATTGCGGAGGCAAGAATGAGGGCGATGGTGACCGGGATCATGACGAGCGGCACCCTGGTCATCGCATACACCATCACCGAAACAAAGGTGATAACCAGAAGCATCTGTGCCGAACGGATCCCGGCGCGGCCCAGGCCGTCAGACCAGATCGCTGACATTTTGGGCTTGTTCGGCGAGTCATTGCGTTCAGTCATGGAGTTCCTTCCTGGTGGTTCCGGCGCGGATGCCCCGCCGTCGTGCCTTTCGCCATCGTGCATTAAGAACGTTCCTAGCTCTTGCCCGCGCTTGTGTCGATCCGGGTGTTCCCTGCGGCTGCCAGTTCCTGAAGTTCCCGAAGGATCTCCAGTTGCTGGCTGTTGATGGCCATGAGCAGGTCGATTTCCTCTTTGGATTTCAGGTTGGTGTCATGATCGTGCCGGGACATCACCGCGGCAATCGCATCCTGGCGCTTGGCGGCGATGAGGAGGATGGCTCCCTGCAGCCCTGCCAGCATCGAGAGGAAGAGATTCAACAAAATGTAGGGATATGGATCCCACGAGTTGTTCGCCAACGCCCAGCTGTTGATGGCCGCCCAGAGAATCATGAACCCGACAAACCCGCCGACGAACGGCCAACTGCCCATCCCGTTGCGCATGACATCCGCGGCGCGTTGACCCTTCGTCAGTGATTCCTTGTGGCTTTCGTGCCAGTTCTTTCCCTTATCGCTCATGCCTCACCCTAACGGGGCACGCCCAGCTAGCCCGCAACGAGCGATGCAGTCCCTGCTTCAGAAGCGAGGTACGGTTCGCCGTTGTGCTGGTGATCAGCGGGGTCGAGGTGGGTGACGCCCGTCGCATATGCGACGACTCCGGCGAGGCTGCCGGTGCGTTCGTAGGCCTGCCGTTGCCGGGCGGCTCCCGTGCCCTGGCTGAAGATCCTCTGCAAACCGTGCTTGGCGTAGAGTGCGTCCCCGGTCTCTTCGAGGGCATCGCGGACGTGGGAGAGGAGTGCACCGAGGACATGCGCTGCCGTAGCGGGCTTGTGGGTTATCGGGTCGAGCAGCGCCCCGTGCAGGCCGAAACGGCTCGACCGCCACGTGGCCTGGCGCAGGACCGTGGCAGAAACCATGTCCGGCAGTTGGCCGGACTGCCATTCCCTGGCGGCAGTCTCCACCAAAGCACGCACCAAGGCCGCAATCAGGACGGAATCGCGGGCATCAAGGCAAACATCCGACACACGGATCTCGACTGTAGGATGCCGGACGGAAAGCCTTGCATCAAAGTCCGGGTTCATGACCACCCCGGTACCCGACAGGTCCGCCACCAAGGAGTGATAAGCCGCGGCTGATCCGAAGACATCGGTGGGACCGGCGCTGGACCATCGGTTCCAGGCTTGGGTCCGGAAACTGGCGTAACCACTGTCGGCCCCGTTCCAGAACGGCGAATTCGAGCTCAGTGCAGTCAGTACCGGAAGCCAGGACCGGATACGGTTCAGCACTGCGACGCCTTCCTCGTCCGAATCGACGGAAACATGGACGTGATATCCGCAGGTCAGCTGCTCTCTGGCAGTCATAGCGAACTTTTCCAGGAGGGCGTCGTAGCGCTCGGTGTTTGTCGCATGCGGTGTGACCGCCAGCGGCGAAGTCGCGAGCGCGGCAATTCTTGCGCCCGCCTTCAGAGCGAGCGAATCGGCGTAAGAACGTCCGGCCCGTATTTCAGCGCCGAGTGCACTCAGGCTGCTGTGAGGGGAGGTGATGACTTCGACTTGCTCCTGCTGAAGCTCGATCGCCAGCGTCGGGCCGAAAGGAGGAGCCACGCCCTGGGGACCGGCGCCATGAAGTCGCAGCATATCGCCGGCGAGGGGCACGGGACTGCCGTTGTCAGGATCTACGATCAGGAATTCTTCTTCAACGCCAAATGTACGCACTTGCCAAGTGTGGGCCACAAAAGCTGCCGCCGATGACCACAAGTCGCAGGACCTCTAAAATAAAACGTCTTTCGTCTGTCTCCGAGGCGCGCAAGTGCTGCTAGCTGGCCGGCGTCACGACGTCTTCCAGGACCGACCTGTCAAAGAATCGGATCTCGCCGGTCGCCTGGAAGTACACGGGAACAACCGATGTGTTGGCGTCCTTCGAGGTTTCGTAGATCTCCGGCGCGCTGCCGTGTTTCCGGGCGATGGTTCCTACCAACTCGGTGCCGCGAACGCGGACGGTTCGATACTTGTAGCTCATGTGGACCCCTATCCTCAGCCAAGGCAAACGCTACTCCTGTGAAGCACAAAGACCAGCTGAGCAGCTGCGTAGAGGTTGATTATCCTTCATCGCAGAGCAAGTGGTACCAGCTGTCGGCGAGGACTTCGAGCGCGTGGTCGCGGTTTGGTTCGAGCTTGCGGCGCGTCCAGAGCGTCGCGACGTAGTCCAACTGGGTGAAGGCGAGTGTTCCGCGGATGTGGTGCGTTTCTTCGGGGAAGCGCCCGGCCAGCTGCATGCCACGGACGATGTCGGAAATCACTTCCTGATGCCATCCATCCACTAGGGTCCGCACTTCGCGATCGACTGCAGCGGCTTCGTCCAGCACATCGAGGTACGGACGGAAGACCGGCCAGAGCGCAGCACGCGACTCCAGCCAGCCAAGGATGCCCGGTAGCTTGCCCTCCCGTACCACGTCGACGAGCTCGACGGCGGTAGACGCCTTGTCGGGGCCGTCGGCGCGGTCGAGCACGGCGTTGACACGCGCCATGAAGTCCCGCATCAGGTCACTTCGCGAGGGGTAGTAAGCGTAAAAAGTCACGCGGGTGGTGCCTGCAGCAGCGGCGATCTCATCGATCGTGGTGGCAGCGTAGCCCTTCTCGGTGAAGAGTTCGAGCGCCCGTTCCACGATCATGTCGCGGGTCAGCTGCTTCTGGGCTTCTCGCAACGACGACATGGGTCAATCCTAACCGTGGTGTGCGGCAATTGTGCGGAGGAAGAACAAAGGATGCACGTCGCCAAGCGGCCTGACATGCCGTAAAGATGGTCCCGCGTCCTGGAATTTGGCCATATATGTGAGCGAGCGTCCGGGGATTTGGGCGTATATGTGAGCGCGCGTCCGGGGTTAGGTGCCGGGACCGGTGTGTCAGGGCCCGACGGCGGCAGTTCCGTTCCGCCGTCGTCGTGCCTGTGCGCCGTTCCTCCCCGGACGCTCGCTCACCTTTGGGGTGTTTTCTGCGGACGCTCGCTCACATCATGTGAGCGAGGGTCCGGGGATTTGGGCGTATATGTGAGCGAGCGTCCCGGTTGAGGCGCCGCCGCTGGTTCCGTTAGGGGCCGGCGTCGGCCAGGCGACGCAATTTCGGGACCGGGATCCGATAGTTGATCGCTGCCGCGGTCCCGGAACCGTCTTTGTTCGTCCAGCGCAGGAGCATCGAGTCGCGGCCCTCCCCCTGCTCGCAGTAGTCCGGTGCGCCGGCCACCGGCGTGAAGCCGATTGACTTGAGCGACAAGCCGAAGGCCTCCGTCCAGAAGTATGGCTGGAAGGTAAACCGTGGCGCCGCGTCGCCCTTGAGCAGTCCGACGGCGGCAGCCTTGGCCTGGTCGATGGCACTCGTCCATAAGGGCACTCGCCGTACCCCGCGGCTGCTCGGGAAGTACGCGACGTCTCCGGCGGCGACGATATCCGGCCGGAGCCTGCCACGCGAGTCGACCCGCAGCGACCCGTCGGCAAGCAGTGGCGTGCCAGCCAACCAGCCAGTGTTCGGCTCGTCGCCGACGGCGGTGACCACCAGATCGGCCGAAAGCTCGGTGCCGTCGGACAGCGCAACCCGCGCCCCGCCGTCGGAGTCCATCAGGCGGGCTTTCCCGCCGGCAACCACGCGCACTCCACGCCGGATGGCAGCGGAGGTGAACACCTCCGCCAGGTGGTCGCCAAGCTGGCGCGTTAGGGGCTTGGCGTCGGCGACAAGCGTGACGTCGCAGCCAAGGTGCAAGCATCCCGAGGCGACCTCCATTCCGAGTGGCCCACCGCCGATCACGACTACCGAGGGACGCGATGCCAGGCGTTCCTTGAGCAGGATCGCATCGTCGATGGTGCGCAGCGTGAGTTCCCGGGCGGAGCCATGACCGTCCGCTCCCGCCGCGAGTCGCTTCGCCCGGGAACCGGAGGCGATGACGAGGCCGTCGTACGGCAGTGCATCGCCTCCATCCAGACGGACCAGCCGTGCGTCGACGTCCAGTCCCATGGCGCTCACGCCCAGCAGTTCGATCGCCCCGTGGCCCGGCTCGGGAAGTTCGTGCGCCTGGAGAGCGTCAATTCCGTTCCCTTCTGTACCGTGCAGCAGAGCCTTCGACAGGGCGGGACGGCTGTACGGTTGATGGCGCTCGGCGCCGACCACGGTCAATTCGCCATCGAAGCCCGCCGCGCGCAGCGAGTCGCAGGCTGTGAGCCCGGCGATGCCGTTGCCGACCACCACGATCCTGCGCATGGTCATGCCGCAGCCAATCGGAGTGCCGCGACCGGGCAAACCCGGACCGCTGCCTTCGCGGCATCAAGCCCGGCCCCCTCCACGACCGGCACATCGATGACCAATTCGCCGTCGTGATCCAGGTGCATCAGCGTGGGCGCGGCCTCTTCGCACAGGCCGTGGCCTTCGCACCGCGGACGGTCCAGTTCGATCCTCATGCCGCCACCACTCTTTCAACCTGGAGCGCCTCGAAGCTCCGCGTAATATTGCTTGGCTCGCGGACCCCATCGGAGAGGGTGAGGGATTTCACCCTGCGGGCAAGCGCCTCGATGACCGCATGCGCCTCGAGTTTCGCGAGTCCCTGGCCGGCGCAGCCATGCGGTCCGTAACCGAACGAGAGGTGGTCCACGGGGTTGCGTTTCACATCGAAGGTGTCGGGGTTCGCGTAATAGCGAGGATCCCTGTTGCCGGCACCGAAGAGGATACCCACTTGGGCGCCTGAAGGAATGGTGACTCCATCGACCTCCACGTCGCGGGTAGCCTTGCGCCCCCAAATGTGGACCGGCGCCCAATAGCGCAGCACTTCGGCGAAGGCCGCGGGAACCAGGTCCGGGTTCGCCCGCACCAGCTCGAACTGATCGGGGTGGTGGCCGAAGAGCGCGACGATGTTGCCAGTGGAGGCGATGGTCGTGTCGACGCCGGCTCCCAGGTACTGGTGGATGATGTGGCCCGCGGAGCCCGCCGGAATGTCCCCGCGTGTCTCGGCGTCGAAGATGCCGCGGCCGATGGAGCCGGGAGCAAGGTCGTCCGCGGTAACCGATGAGCACCAACCGTAGAGCTCGCCGGCGATCGGGAAGCTCTCCTGGGTGCGCTGGTTCAACGGACCTATGACCTGCATCGCTGCCTGGCCCCAGCGCAGCATGTTCTCCTTGGCATGACCGCTGAAGCCAATGAGGTCTGCGACGATTTCGATCGGGAATGCCCGGGCCAGGGCATCGATTGCCTCGAAGCTACCGCTCGCGGCCAGTTCGGCGACGAGTTTGTCCGCCTTTTCGTCGATGACGACTTTGAGGCCGCGGAGGGCCCGCGGGGTGAGGTTCTGCGACAGCGCGGCGCGGAGCTGCGTGTGCATCGGCGGGTCGGAGGCCAGGGAGGTGCCCTGAAGCGCCTCGTTCACCATGGGGTTGAATCCGATGCTGGTGGACGAGAAGGCCTCCGGATCGCCGAGCGCATTGCGGATGGCATCGTAGCGCGTCAGGACGTAGAGATCGTTCTGAGGAAGGTGGACCACGGAAGCCTGCTCGCGGAGCGCAGCGTAGCTGGGATAGGGGTCTACGAGGATGTCGTCGTCCCAAATGTCGATGTCTGACTCGATGGGTGCATTCATGGTGTTCTCCTTGCGGTTCGTAAGTGGTCGGGTCAGCGGCGGAGGACTTAGACGGCGGCCTCGGCGCTTGCTTCGGTGGTCTCCGCCACGGCGTCGGCGGCAGGCGCCGAGGACCGCGCGGAGATGAAGAGTGTGAGAATTGCGGAGAGCGTCGCCGCGATGCCCGCGCAGAGGTAGACGGTCTGGAAGCCTTGGCCGAGGGACGTCCCTGCGACCCCTTGGATGTGCGGCTTGGCGGCGGTGAGGGCCTTGACCATGCCGTCGACCGCCTGCGCGGGTGCGCCGCCCGCCGCTGCTTGGCCGGAGAATTGGGCGACGACGCCATCCCAGCCTGAGAGGAAACCCAAGGGCGGAACGTGCGCCAGTCCCGCCACGGCATCTGCGGGCATGCCTGCCGCCCCGAGGATCCCGGCAAGGGGACCCGCGAAGACTGTGGCTCCGATGCCGAAGGCGATGGCCGAGCCGATGACCGGGCCAAGGGCGAAGCCAAGGTCGCGCAGGAGATTCGTGGTGGCGGAGGCCATGCCGATTTGCCCGGCCGGGACGGTGTTGATGGCCACGGCCGTCACGGAACCGACCGTGAGGGCGAAGCCGATACCCAGCAAGAGCAGCGGCGGGATGAATGCCGTCCACGGGGTGCCACCGAAGGTCTCTGGAGTGCCGAGGGCGAACGTGGAGAGCCAGAAACCGGAGACGGCCATGAAAGCGAACCCCGCAGTGAGCACCCACCGTGGAGCGACGTGGTGAATGAGCCACCCGACAACCGGGATGAAGGCGAACGCCGGGCCTTGGATGAAGACGAACAGGACTCCGACCTTCCAAGTCTCGGCCAAGGCCAGGCCGCTGACGGCGACGCTCGTGCTGAAGCAGATGGCGAGGAAGGCGAACATCCCGGTGACTGCCACAACGCCGGTGATCGAGTAGGAGCGGTTCTTGAACAGCGAGAGGTGGATCAGCGGCTGCGCGGTGCGTGACTCGATGACAACGAAGGCGAGCAGCAGGGCTCCTCCCGCGATGTAGCTTGCGATCACCTGCGCGCTGCCGAAGCCGGCGTCAACCGCCGTCACCGTGGCGTACAGGACGGCGATGAGGCCGACGGCGAGGGTGAGTTGGCCGGGCATGTCCAGTTTGCGCCCCTCGGCGGCCGCGGAATCTTTCGCCCGGACCGCGATGAGAAGCACGACGACGGCAACAGCTGCCGCGATCAAATACGCCGCCCGCCAGCCGCTGAAGGTGTTCGGGGCGCCGGGCCCACGCCCCGCCACGGTGAAGAATTGCGCCGTGAACCCAGCGAGAACCGGGGAAATCACCGCGCCGAGTGACAGGAATCCGGCCCAGGTGGCGATGACCTTCGCCCGGGCACGGTGGTCGGGAGTAATCGCCGCGATCATGGAGAGCGAAATGGGAAACAGGATGCCGGCTCCGATCCCGCCGATGGCCTGCGCCGCGATCATGATCCCGGTGGAGGGCGCCATCGCGGCCATGACGGAGCCGACGATGCTGACGGCAGCGCCGGCATAGAGAAGCTTCTTGCGTCCGAACATGTCGCCGAGGAGTCCCCAGCTGAGCTCGAAGACCACAATGCCCATGAGGAACATGCCCGCGATCCAGGTCAGACCGGCGCCCGAGGTGTGGAATTCGACGGCGAACGTGCCGCTCAGGGCTCCCGGCAACGCGTTGGTGATCTGCGCAAGGGTGACCGCGCTGTAGGCGGCGACGAAAGTGGCCCGTGCAGAGCCGCGGCTCTGCACGGAAATGGGCTGACTCATCGATGAAACTCCTTTGTTCCGGTCGATCTGGCGGAGAGGGACTGTATGAGACAGTGTGGAGTTATTGCTTACAGTGTGTCAAGGAAAATTCTCACAGATAATTTTCTTGACATGATGTAAAGGAAAATGTGATGCTGGCAGCACCGCAACGGAGCGACGGCATGGTCACACTCCGCGGCGTCCCTGCATTCCGAACCCGATCTATAGGGAGAAGCCCCGTGAGTCACACCACCCCCGCCGGCACCGCCGACGAGACTGCTGCCCCCGGCGGGCAAACCGTCAACACGGTCCTGGGTCCCGTACCTGCTTCCGAACTCGGCGTCGTGGCGGTCCATGAGGCCTTGTTGTCCGTACTCCCGGGCGCCCAATACGCTCCGGACATCTCCATGGACCGGGCCGGGATCTTCGAGGCCCTGGCCGCGAAACTCACCGAGTTCCGCGAGCACGGCGGCCAAACGATCGTCGACAGCACCGGAATGTTCCACGGCCGCGACCTCAGGCTCTACGAGGCGCTTTCCCGATCCACGGGCGTCCACATCGTCGCTTCCACAGGCCTGGGCCCGGAAGAAGAACTCGGCGGCTACTTCCTGACGCCGCAAACCAACCCGCCCACCCCGTGGCCGGCCGAAAAGTTCGCCGAGCTCTTCGGCAAGGAGGTCAGCGAGGGGATGGTGGTTCCCCGGCTTGAGCGCCGTGCCCCCGCAGGCATCGTTGCCACCATCGCCGACCGTGCCGGGATGACCCCCACCGAGGAGAGCCTGTTCCGGGGCTCCGCCCGCGCCGCCAAGGACACCGGCGTTCCGGTCTCCATCCGCTTCGGCGCCGATGCCCTGCACGATCTGGACATCGTCCTGGATGAGCAGATCGACGCCGGACGGGTGCTCGTCGGCGAACTGGACCGCAAGGACGCCGCGGGCTCCGCCCTTGAGGTGGCCCGCCGCGGAGCATTCGTCGGCATCGACCACGTGGGCTTGAACGACCATCCGGGCTACCTCAGCGACGACCAACGCACCGCCCTGGTTCTCGAGCTCGTCCATGCCGGCCACGCCGACAAGATCATCCTTTCCGGCAACTCGATCGGAGTGGCCAAGGGACTCCCCGAGTACAACCTGCCTTACAGCCACGTGCTGTCCACGTTCGTGCCCTACCTCAAAGCCTGCGGCCTGAGCGATGAGGACTCCCGACGCATCCTTGTGGACAATCCACGCCGGTTGCTCACGGTGCGCTAACCACGCCGACGACCCACCCCCAACAAGCTTGAGAACCCCCGAGGTGAACGAATGACCAAGGTCAACACAGTGCTGGGAACCATCCCGGCCGAAGAACTGGAAATCGTGGCGGTCCACGAACACATCGGCTACGGCATGCCCGGTTCCGAACTCGACACCAAATGGTGGAAAACCCCGGAACAGGCTTACGAAGAAACCGTGCCCAAGCTGCGGCAGTTCCGGCAATACGGCGGCGGGACCTTCGTCGATGCCACGGGTATCTGCAACGGCCGCGACGTCGACTATTACAAGTCGCTGTCCCGGAAAACCGGCGTGCACATTGTGGCCAGCACGGGGTTCGTCGGCGGCGACACGGCCTTGCCGCATTTTTCCCGCGCCACCGTTGACTACCTTGCGAAAGTCTTCATCCACGAGATCACGGTGGGCATCGGAAACACCGGCGCCAAGGCAGGCGTCATCAAGGTCGGCGTGAGCCGCGGTGGACGGATGACAGCCCTGGACAAACGCATCTACCGGGCCGCGGCCCGCGCCGCCGTCGTCACCGGCGCGCCCATCCTGACTCACCTGGCCATCGACCCCGAACCGGCGGTGTCCATCTTCAAGGAAGAGGGCCTCTCCCTGGACCGCGTGCTCTTCGGCCACGCCGACGACGGACTGAACGCTCCGATCACGCCGCACGACTGGATCTACGAGCAGGGCGGCCGAATCGGCTTCGATACCTTCGGCTACGACCTGGAGCTTCCCGATCCCCCGTTTTGGGGCCGCAAGCGCGCCGAACGCATGCAGCACTTCGTCAGCCTCGTGAACAAGGGCTACGCGGACAAGCTCCTCGTGTCGGCAGACGCGAATTGCAGCCCGCTGGGCTGGCCGGGGGTGAAAGGCCACACCATCAACTACATCTTCGAGGACATGATCCCCGACATGCGCGCGGCGGGAATCGACGACGCCACGCTCAAACTCCTGCTCGAAGACAACCCGGCCGACTTCCTGTCGCTGGACGCCTGACGTCGGTCAGGCACCCCAAGCTACCGCTTCGCCAGACTTGGCCTCCGCCAAGGAAGAGTCCAGAAAGTGATCCACGCAATGAAATCTGAAGATATCAAGAAGCTCAATATCGCCATCATCGGCGCAGGGTATGGCGGCGCAGCTGCGGCCAAGGCCCTGAGCCTGCTCGGTGCGAACGTCAACGTGTATGAGCAAGCGTCGCAGATGCGGGAGGTCGGCGCCGGCATAGGATTGCGTCCCGCCACGATGGATCGTTTCAGCACGTGGGGCATCTTCGACGCAATCGCCAAGGTCAGCTCGCCGAGCGACTATTTCGAAATCCTCACGGCCGCAGGTGTTCCGATCATGAAGGACACCTGGCCGGAGTTCGGCGGACAGGCCCACACCTACCTCATCCACCGCGGCGACTTCATCGAAGCCTTGCTGGGCGTGCTCCCGGAGGGAATGGTGCACCTGGGCCACAAGCTCGAGAGGATCGAGGAAAGGGACGGCCGTTCCGTGCTGAGCTTCACCAACGGCAACACTGTCGAGGCAGACCTCGTGGTTGGCGCCGATGGCATCAAATCCGTGGTGCGTGAGCAGCTCTTCAGCGACAAGGGCCCCGTGTTCTCCGGAGAGCACGCCTATCGCGTGGTCATTTCCGCCGACGACGCCCACGGACTGGTGGTCGACGACAACCTTCGGATGTACATCGGCAAGGGCACCAAGGTCTATCTGTTGCCGCTTCGCCACCGGAACCAGGTGTCCTTCGACATCACTGCCCTGAACCCGGACGGTACCTGGGCGCCTGAAATAGGAAAGGAAAGCCTCCTGGAAACCGTGCGCGGATTCGACGAGCGCATCGTGAACATCACGCGCGGCCTCGACATGAGCACGGTCAACATCCGTGCCGTCTACGACATCGACCCCGTCGACTCATGGCACACCGACTCCGTGGTGCTCATGGGCGACGCGGCGCACTCGATGCTGCACCACCAGGGACAAGGCGCGAACTCCGCCATCGAAGATGCGGGCGCGCTCGCCGACGCGCTCGGCCAGGCCGAGACGGTCAAGGAGGCGCTGGCCCTCTTCCAGGCAACCCGAAAGCCCGTGACGGACGAGCTCCAGCGCATTTCCCGCCAAGGCTGGAGCGAGGAAGAAGTCGACGATGTCTTCCCGGGGCAGAAACCTACGTCCCAAAAGCCCTCCAGCACGCCTGCAACAACAGAAGCGAGGGCCTGAAAGCCATGGCCATCCACCCGCAAATCGCCAAGGTCCTGGCCACTTTGCCGGCACCCGATGGTTCCCCCTTGGACCCCGGCGCACTGCGCGCCGGGGAGGCAGCCCAGGTCCCGCCGCTGGCGGAGCGGCTACCGCTGTACTCGGTGGACGACGCCACAGCCGTGACGCCGTCGGGCGAGGTGCCGGTGCGGATCTACACGCCGATGGAGGCCGACTCCTATGGCCTGCTGGTGTACTTCCACGGCGGCGCCTTCTTCCTGGGCAGCCTGGACACCCACGACCACGTAGCACGGGCCTTGGCACAGGAAACCAGGCACAAGGTCATCTCGGTGGGCTATCGTTTGGCCCCCGAGGCCGCCTTCCCGGCAGGACTCGAAGACTGCTACGCCGTGGTCCGCTGGGCGGCCGGGAAAGGTGGAAGCCTGAAGTGGGACGGGAAGAACCTCGCCATCGCCGGCGACAGCTCCGGCGGCAACTTCGCCGCCGCCGTCGCCGCGATGGCCCACGACGACGGGTTCAACCGGATCACCCACCAAGTCCTGTTCTACCCCTCACTGGACCTGGACTTCGACGTCGAGCGGTACCCCTCATTGCGCGAGAACGCCGAAGGGTACGGCCTGGAGACAGCGGGCCTTAAGCCTTTCAACTCCTTCTACCTCGAGAGCGGGGCCGATCGTGGGGACCCGCGCGTCTCCCCCATGAAGCGGGAAGATCTCGCCGGGCTGCCGGCGGCGCTGGTCATCACGGCCGAGCACGACCCGCTCCGGGATGAGGGCGAACTCTACGGCCGGCGCTTGGCGGAGGCCGGCGTCGAAGCGAAAGTGGTGCGCTACCCCGGCGCCAACCATGGTTTCGTACAGCACTCCTCCTGGATCCCGGAGCTCTACCGGGCATTCGAGGAGACAGCGGAATTCCTGAACGCGAGGGCTGGACAATGAGGACCCCGGTCGCTGTGCATCCGCTCGTCTCGCCGTGGGGCCGCTTCGGGCTCTATAGCTTTTTCATCGACGCCGCCGAACCGGCCATCGTCGATACCGGGATCGCTTCCTCCCCGGCTGAAGGCATGATGCCGGCGCTGGAGGCGATCGGACGCCGGATCGAGGACGTCCGCTGGATCCTGCTGACGCACGGGCACATCGACCACATCGGCGGCGCCTACGCCTTGTGGGAGCTCACCGGGCGGCGCGCCCGGGTGGTCATCCATGAGGCCGACGCACCGTTGCTCCGTTCGCGCCGGGCCCATGTGGACGAATACCTCTCAGGGCGGGCGCAGTATGTGCAGGATCCCGACGGCGAAGCGAAGCTCACCGCGGCCACGAATGCCGTGATCTCGGGCGAGATGGAGCCGACGTTGCTGGTGCGGGGCGGCGAGAGCATCCCGCTGGGCGGCGGCGTCACGGTGTCGGTCCACTCGATCCCGGGCCACACCCCGGGGTCGGTCGCTTACGTCCTCGACGGGCAGAATGACGTCTTCGTCGGCGACGCGGTCCAGGTCCATGGCGCGGCCAACGGCTTCCCCGGGTTCGTGGATCCGGCCGCCTACCGCTCGAGCCTTGAATACCTGCGCGATGAAGTCCGTCCCGGGCACTTGTACCTGGGGCACCCCTATCGCCGCGGGGACGGCACGCCCTACGGCGTGGAGCTCGACGCCGAACAGGCCAGGGAAGCGCTCCAGGGGAGCCTGGACATCGAGGCCCGCGTCAACAATGCGGCGTGTGCCAGCTTGACCTTGGGCCTGCAGGATACGGACTCGCCCTACTCCCCCTTTGCGCCCGCGGCCAAGGAGCTTGGATACGAAGGAGATCCCAGGCTGGAGCCCTCCCCGTTCTTCACCACCCTGCACGGGTACCGCACGTCGCTGGACCATTTGATCGAAGATGAGGAGACCACCACTCATGGATGACTTTCAGTTGCTGAATGCCAGCGGGCAATCCATAGCTGTCCGCAAGGACCTTCGGGTCCCGATGCGGGACGGCGTCGAGCTCGCGGCGGACGCCTACCACGGCACCGAAGACAAGCCGCGGCCGGCCCTGGTTGCCCTGAGTCCGTACGGCAAGGAACTGCAGGCGCTCGCCCTCACTACTCCCCCGCAGCGGCGGCCGAGCCCCATGTGGGACGGCTGCATCGAGGCCGGGGACATCGCCAGGATCGTGAAGGAAGACTACGTCCACGTCATCGGCGACCTCCGCGGCTCGGGCTTCTCGGGCGGCGAGCACATCGGCAACTACAACGCCGGCGGTGTCCCGCTCGGCGAGGATGCCTACGATTTCATCGAATGGGTCGCCGCGCAGCCCTGGTGCGACGGCAACGTCGGCATGGTGGGCATCTCCTACTTCGGTTCCATGCAGGTGCTGGCGGCCGCCGAGCGTCCGCCGCACCTCAAGGCGATCTTCGTCTCCGGCGGCCACTACGACTTCTACGAAACGACGTACCACGGCGGCATCATGTGGTTCATGCCGCGTGCCGCCCGCGAGGGCCGTGGAGGCGACTCCGGCTGGGCGTTCACCGACAACGTCAAATCCCGCATGATCGAGACGTATTCCCCAGGGGAACTCAAGAAGCTCGTCGCCATGCGCCTTGAGGACCCGGACATCGGTGCCTGGCCGAACCTCGTCCACCTGCTGAACTACCCTAAGAACCATGAGGCCTGGTTCGACATCGTCATGAACGAGCTGGACGGCGAATGGTACGAAGAGCGCAACCCCATCACGCTGGCCCCGAACATCGACATCCCCGTCTGGCTGCAGCTCGACCAGGGCCGCGGGTGGACCCTGGACGGCACCATCGAGCTGTACAACGCGCTGAAAGGGCCGAAAAAGCTGACCATCGGCCCCTACCCGCCCATGCAATCGCGTCCCTTCATCGAGGAGCACGACAAAATGTTCCGGTGGTATGACTACTGGATCAAGGGCATCGACAACGGGGTCATGGACGAGCCGCCGGTCAGCGTCTTCGTGGAGGGCTCGCGCGAGGTGGTGACCGCCGGGCAGTGGCCGCCGAAGGACATCGAATACACGTCCCTCTACTTCCGCCCTCGCCACAAGCTGTCGCAAGAGCCTGAGCCGATGGGTGCCGAGTACGCAGCCCCGGATGGTTTCTATCAAGCCCCGCTAACGGTAACGGACAAGGTGGAGATCCTCTCGTGGAGCACCGACCCGTTCGAGCAGGATACTGAACTCATCGGCGCCGGCGCCGCCCATATCTTCGCGGAAATCGACCAAGCCGACACAAACTTCATCCTGCGGCTCTGGGACTCCGCGCCGAACGGGCAACGGCAGCTGATCACCACTGGATACCTCAAGGCCTCGCACCGCGAGCTGGATGACCGGACCACTGAGGGGAACCCGTACCACCCGCACACCCGGTCCGTGCCCGTGGAGGCCGGGGCGATCGAGGAGTACGTACTGCGCCTCTACCCGTTCGCGAACAGTTTCAAACCAGGCCATCGCCTCACGGTTGAACTGTCCAACAATGAGCCGCTGGCCGACGATCACAACGCACTGCTCCCGCCTGACGCCTTTCATCTGCCGGTGGGCCGCCCCGTCACGCACAAGATCTACCGCGACGCCGCCCACCCGTCGCGGCTCGTCTTGCCGTTCACGACGTGAGTGGCTGGGAAGCGGCGTTGATGAATCCGATGACGATCGCTGTCCACCAGCACAGCTGCGAGATGGCCAGGCACGAGAGCATGTGGAAGCGTTGGCCCTGGGTGAGATCCAGAAACGATGCCGAAGGCGGCAGGTGTGCCAGCCGCCTCATAAGCGGGATGAGCATGATGCCGTTCAAGGTGAGGACCAGCACGGCCAGCAGCTTGACGTCCGTCAAGGGGCTGCTCAGGCGGGCGTCAAGGAAGACTCCGCTCCCCAGCAGGCCGGCGAGTCCACCCCAGATGAGCGGTGTCGCGGCCCCGTCGAGCCGGAGTGTCTCGGCCAGTCCACGCCTGCCAATCAGCCACAGGAACCCGTGCCAGTCCACCAGGAGGATGGCGCCGAAGGACACCACCATGGCAAGAATGTGGGCGATCAGCGCGTAGGTGTGAATGACGCCGACTACGTGCGTGGTCGCCACCATCAGCACGGAAGCCAGCCACGCCGCGGCCGCCGAAATGCTCAAGATGACAACCAGCCGGCGCGTGGCCTGTTCGGACTCGCGGCGTCGAGCCGTACGCCTGCTCACTGCGATATAACTCATAACCACCCCGTTGCAGCCCGGAGCGCTGACGGCGAGGGAAGAGCCGCCATGGACGGCTATCCCCTGCCGTGCCTATGCCGACCACGCAAACGGAGCCGAGAAGGAGTTCTTCCCTGCGTTGTCCCAGGTCATCCCGAACACGTCCACGCGGGCCGTGCTGGCGGTGCCCGCCGCCAGGGTGTCGGCCGGGAAGCCGATTCCGCTGATTTTCACCCCGAGTCCCGTGGCATCCATCGGAGACACGAAGTCCTCCACAGCCATGTCGACGGCGCTGCCGATGCGGACCTGGTGCGAACGCCCATCCTCGGTGTAGGCCATTTCCAGGGACTCCATTCCCGCCATTTCACCGATCAACGGCGTCAGGCCCTCCATTGGTCCGCCGAGCTGTCCACCGAAGACGGCACCGAGCGCTTCCGCCTGCTCCGGCGAGGCAGCGGCATCCATCAGAACGCCGATCTTCCATCCCCCGTCGCTCATGAGGGCGGGTGTATCGGCGACGACGCAGACCGTCAGGCCCCCGACGTCGACGCCGTTCACCTCGCCGGTGTCCACGTGAAAGGCGAGGGCCACGTTGCAGCGATCGTTGTCCGCCGGTGCGGTCAACCCGGAAGTGGAACACGGGCAGACCATGTCGCAGTTGCAATTCTCAAAATACGTACCCTCGACGTGCCACGACATCTGGGGCTCCTTTCGACGAGGCATCCCCAGAAAAAGTCTCCTCGTGGCCCGGAAAAGTGTCAACGCTCTCCGGATCCCTCACGGATCCATGGGACGCACCTCGATCGGCCACAGCCTGGCCTCCCCGAACTTGCCCGCAATTTCCACAGCCCGGGCCATGTCCACGCAGTCGACCACGTAGTAGCCGGCCACGATTTCCTTCGTTTCGATGAACGGGCCGTCCGTCACCGTAGGCCCGCTGCCGCTGTTTCTCACGAACTTCGCTTCCTCACCCAATTCATGAGCCTCCACGAACTCTCCGGAGGCCCTGAGTTCCTTTTGCAAGGAGGTGTGCGCCTCCATGATCGCGTCGATTTCGGACGCGGGAAGCGCGTTCCAGGTGTCGAAGTTGTTTTGAATCAGCAAGAGGTGTTTCATTTTTTCTCCTTAATGGCAGGGGTGCGGCTGTTCCGCTTGGCTTCAGACAAGGACGAGGACGAAGAACTAGTCTCCGCCAGGCGCCTGCCAAGGTAGCGGCGTTCCGCCTCGGATGGTGCGAGTTCGCAGGCCCGTTGGTATTCGTCCCGCGCCTCCGACCTCCGGCCGAGCCGCCTCAGGAGGTCCGCTTTCGCG
Organism: Arthrobacter sp. SRS-W-1-2016; assembly: GCF_002009585.1. Taxonomy (NCBI): domain Bacteria; kingdom Bacillati; phylum Actinomycetota; class Actinomycetes; order Micrococcales; family Micrococcaceae; genus Arthrobacter; species Arthrobacter sp. SRS-W-1-2016. The sequence continues at coordinate 23,006 of NZ_MTPV01000005.1, forward strand.
GCAGGCAGAAGGTAGTACCCCTCGAGCGACCGCGACTGGTCCAGCAGCTCGATGAGGGCAAGCCCGGCTTCGGGACCTTGGGACATCGCGACGGCGACAGCGCGGTTGAGCTCGACAACCGGCGACGGCGCAATCTGCGCCAGGGAGTCGTACAGCAGGGCCACCCGGGCGAAGTCTGTACTCCCAGCGGTGCGGGCGGTCATATGGCACGCCGCAATCGCGGCCTGGACACGGTAGCTCCCCGGCCGGGAACGGCGTGAAATTCCAAGCCGTTCGGCCGCGGCAAGGAGCGCAACGGCCTCGGCAATCTCAGCGTGGTCCCACAAGCCGCGGTCCTGCTCCTCCAATGTCACCAAGTCCCCCGCGTCGTCAGTTCGCGTGCTCCGCCTGGCGTGGTGGAACAGCATGAGGGCCAGGAGACCCGCAGCCTCCGGTTCTTGCGGGGAACCGGCGAGCAGCGAAACGAGCAAGCGGTTGAGGCGTATCGCTTCCAGGGCAAGGGACTCGCGGATCAAGGATTCACCGCCCGTGGCGGAATAGCCTTCGTTGAACATGAGATAGAGCACCGCCAAGACCCCGGACGTGCGTTCAGCCCTCAGCTCCGGCGGCGGTACCCGATACGGGATTCCTGCGTCGCGGATCTTTGCCCGTGCGCGGACGAGCCGCTTTGACATGGTTGCCTCCGAGACGAGGAACGCGCGCGCAATCTCACCCGTGGTCAGCCCCGCGACGGTGCGCAGCGTCAACGCAACCCTCGCGTCGAGCGGGAGGGCGGGGTGGCAACACGTGAAGATCAGGCGCAGCCGGTCGTCTTCCGCGCCCGGATCAATGCCACCCCGTTCTTCCAGACTTTCGAGCTGGGCGATGATCGCCAGTTCACCGACCGCCCTCTTTTCGCTCGCGGCACTCCGCATCCGGTCGATTGCCCTGTTCCTAGCCACAGTGGTCAGCCAGGCCCCGGGATTCCTCGGAATGCCGTGCTCGGGCCAGTCGACGAGGGCCTTCGCAAACGCGTCCTGGACACAATCCTCTGCCAGGCTCCAGTCGCCCGTCACGCGGATGAGTGTTGCGGTGATGCGCGCGGTCTGCCCGGAGGAGGCGGCCTCGACGGCGGTCCGGGTATCCGTCAGTCCTGAAGCCACGTCTCCCCTCCCAGGTTCACGACGCCGGCCACCGGGCGTACCGCTACAGCCCGAGCGGCCACACTGGCCTGATCTCGATCTTGCCGAATCGTGCCATGGGATGCTTTGACGCCACCTCAATGGCCTCATCGAGATCGGCGCACGCGATGATGTCGTATCCGGCAATCCATTCCTTTGTCTCCGCGAACGGGCCGTCCGAGACAACCACCTCGCCCGCCCGCACCGTGACGGTGGTCGCGTCCTCGACGGGGCGCAGCCGGTCACCGTGGCGGCTCACGCCCCGGGTTTCCATCTCGGCCACCCATTCCTCGATATTGTCCTCGGCGGCGACATATTCCGGCGCTGTTGGATCGCTGCAAATGAAAAGCATGTACTCCACGATGACTCCTTTTTATCGGTTGATACACCATGACGACGGGCGGGACCCCGCGAAAAGGACACTGCCACGGAAATTCTTTTCTTCAAGCAAAAAAGGCCGTGATCCTGCCCCCTTGACCATGTTGACACCCACAATGACGGGGGCAAGACTGATCATAGGTTCGCGTCCTGCGGGCTGCAGGACGTCTGACCCTAAGGGGTGGACAATGCAGATTCCGGCTCCATTTGACTATGAGCGCGCGAGTGACGTCGCAAACGCGCTGGCCCTCCTCGAACGCCACGGTCCCGAGTCGCGCATCATCGCAGGCGGACACAGCCTGCTGCCGATGATGAAGCTGCGCCTGGCGCGGCCGGAGTGGCTCATCGACATCAACGACCTGGCGGAACTGGAATTCATCCGCCGGGAGGGTGAAGAGTTGCGCGTGGGAGCATTGACCCGCCACACGGCGCTCCTCGAGTCCGCCGACGTCGCCGATCTCTTCCCGATCATTCACGACGCCGAGCAGGTGATCGCGGACCCTGTGGTCCGCAACCGCGGAACAATCGGCGGCTCCCTCTGCCAGGCCGATCCGGCGGAAGACCTCTCTACCGTTTGCGATGTTCTGCGCGCCCAGGCCGTGATCCGCGGGCCCGACGGCGAACGGATCGTCCCGATGTCGGATTTCCACCGCGGCCCCTACGAAACCGCCGTGGCGCAAAACGAACTGTTGTACGAAGTCCGCTTTGCGATCCGCCCGCGCTCGGGCAGCGCCTACGAAAAGGTGGAACGGCGGGTGGGTGACTGGGCAGTCGTCGCGGCCGGGGCCGCCGTCGGCCTCTCCGAAGACGGCACGGTGGAGGAAGCCGCAATCGGGCTGACGGCGGTCGCACTGGACGGCACTATTCCCGAGGCCGAAGCCGTGCTCCTCGGACAACAGCCGCATGAAGAGCTGTTCGTCGAAGCCGCACGCATCGCAGCCGCCGCATGCCACCCGGTGGACGACCAGCGTGGGCCGGTCGACTACAAACGGCACCTGGCCGACGAACTTACCCGCAGGGTCCTGCGCCGTGCTTGTGCGCGTGCCGCAGGTGGACAGGAAGGCTGAAGGCAATGCAGATCAGCATGGCGGTCAACGGGGACGAGGTGACCCGGGAGATCGAACCCCGCGTGTTGCTGGTCCATTTCATCCGCGAAAACCTTGGATTGACCGGCACGCACTGGGGATGCGACACGAGCAACTGCGGAACCTGCGTGGTCCTCATGGATGGACAACCGGTGAAGTCGTGCACCGTGCTGGCAGCCATGGCCGACGGACACGACATCCGGACCGTCGAGGGACTGGCCGTCGGCGGCACGCTCGATCCCGTGCAGCAAGGGTTCATGGAGGAACACGGCCTGCAATGCGGATTCTGCACTCCGGGCATGATGCTCACCGCCAGGGCCCTGCTGGACCGCAAGCCGCATCCCGACGACGCCGAAATCCGCCAAGCCATCTCCGGGCAGATTTGCCGGTGCACCGGGTACGCGACGATCGTCCGCTCGGTGCAATGGGCCGCAGCCCACCCGCCTGGTTGGGACACGGAGGCTGACGCTGGGACGGACGACGGCGGTGCCGGCGGCACCACGGCGGAAGAGGTGACGGCATGACCACCGTCCAGGAGCATGCACCCAACCCGGCGGCCGGAGACCCGGGCCGCCCGATCGGGTTCGGCCGCCTCCAGCGCAAAGAGGACCCGCGGTTCGTCCGCGGCAAGGGCAATTACCTCGACGACATCGTGTTGCCCGGCATGCTGCACGGAGCCATCCTGCGCGCACCCGTCGCGCATGCCCGCCTGGTGTCGATAGACACGTCCGAAGCGTTGGCGCATCCCGGGGTCCGCGCGGTCATCACCGGCAAGGACCTGCAGGCCCTCAACCTCGCGTGGGCGCCTACCCTGTCGGCGGACGTGCAGGCAGTCCTTGTCACGGACAAGGTCCGCTTCCAGGGCCAGGAGGTCGCTTTCGTCGTCGCCGAGGACCGCTACGCCGCCCGGGACGCCCTCGAGCTGATCGACGTCGAATACGACATGTTGCCACCCGTGATTGATGCCCGCCACGCCCTCGACCCCGGCGCGCCGGTCATCCGGGACGATATCGAGGGCCGGACGGACAACCGGATCTTCGATTGGGAGATCGGCGATGCCGCTGAAACCGAGGCGGTGTTCGCCGCCGCCGACGTCGTCGTCGCCCAGGAGGTCGTGTACCCGCGAGTGCACCCTGCACCCATGGAAACCTGCGGTGCCGTGGCGGACTTCGACCCGATCGACGGCAGGCTGACGCTCTACGAAACAACCCAGGCCCCTCATGCCCACCGGACGCTGTACGCGATAGTCGCCGGCATTCCGGAGCACAAGATCCGGATCGTCTCCCCCGATATCGGCGGGGGCTTCGGCAACAAGGTGGGCATCTATCCCGGCTACGTCCTGGCCGTCGTCGGCTCGATCGTCACCGGCAAGCCGGTCAAATGGGTGGAGGACCGCTCGGAAAACCTGATGTCGACGTCGTTCGCCCGCGACTACATCATGCAGGGCGAGATCGCAGCCACCAAGGAAGGCAAGATCCTGGCAGTCCGGACTAGTGTGCTGGCAGACCACGGCGCCTTCAACGCGACCGCGCAGCCCACCAAGACCCCGGCCGGCTTCTTCTCGATCTTCACCGGGAGCTACGACCTGAAGGCGGCCTACTGCAAGGTCACGGGTGTCTACACCAACAAGGCGCCCGGGGGTGTGGCCTACGCCTGTTCCTTCCGCGTGACGGAAGCTGTCTACCTCGTGGAGCGCATGGTGGACATCCTGGCCCGGAAACTGGAGATGGATCCGGCAGAGCTTCGGCTGAAGAACTTCATCAAGCCGGAACAATTCCCGTACGCCAACAAGACCGGCTGGGTCTACGACTCCGGCAACTACGAGCCCGCCATGCGGTTGTCCATGCAGATGGCCGGGTACGAGGACCTCCGGCGCGAGCAGCGCGAAAAGCGGGAGCGCGGCGAGCTCATGGGCATCGGCGTCTCCTTCTTCACCGAGACCGTCGGCGCCGGGCCCCGCAAGCACTTCGACATCGTCGGACTCGGGATGGCCGACGGCGCCGAACTCCGCGTCCACCCCACTGGCAAGGCCGTCGTCAGGATCTCGGTACAGAGCCAGGGGCAGGGCCACGAGACCACGTTCGCCCAGATCGTGGCCGAGGAGCTCGGCATCCCGCCGGAGAGCATCGACGTCGTCCACGGCGACACCGACCAAACGCCCTTCGGCCTGGGCACCTATGGGAGCCGCTCGACGCCGGTCAGCGGCGGCGCGGTGGCGCTGGTGGCGCGGAAGGTCCGGGATAAGGCGCGGTTCATTGCGGCGGCGATGCTTGAGACGCGGCCCGAGGACCTTGAGTGGGAAAAGGGCCGCTGGTTCGTGAAAGGCGATCCAAGCGCCGGCAAGACGATCGCCGAGATCGCGTTCGGCGCCCACGGCACAGTGGCTCTCCCGGAGGGCATCGACGGCAACCTGGACGCGGAGGTGACCTATGACCCTCCCAACCTGACGTTCCCGTTCGGCGCCTACATTTGCGTGGTGGACGTCGACGCCGGGACCGGCCACGTCAAGGTCCGGCGCTTCATCGCGGTGGACGACTGCGGAACCCGGATCAACCCGATGATCATCGAAGGCCAGGTCCACGGCGGGCTGACCGACGGCGTCGGGATGGCGCTCATGGAAATCATCGCGTTCGACGAGGACGGCAACTGCCTCAGCGGATCCTTCATGGACTACCTCATCCCGACGGCGATGGAAGTCCCCGACTGGGAGACAGGGTTCACCGTCACACCGTCCCCGCACCACCCCATCGGTGCCAAGGGCATCGGCGAATCGGCCACGGTCGGATCCCCTCCAGCCATCGTCAACGCCGTCGTGGATGCCTTGAGGCCGTACGGCGTGACCCACATGGATATGCCGTGCACGCCGGCCCGGGTGTGGGAGGCCATGCAGGGCCGGGCCAGGCCACCGGTGTGACATGCCCTTGCATGGAGAAGCCTTGGCCGCGAGGGCTCAGGAACTGGTAGGACGTCGGGAACCGTTTGTGCGCGCCACGGTAGTGCGCGCGCAGCATCCCACCAGTGCCCATGCCGGGGACACCGCCCTGGTGTTGGCCAACGGGGACATCGACGGGTTCCTTGGGGGCACATGCGTCGAGGCTTCCGTGCGCGAATACGGATTGCAGACGTTGTCCAAGCACGAACCGTTGTTGCTCCGCGTTGTTCCCGGCGAACCGTCCCGCACCCGCGAGGAGGGCGCCGTCGAGGTCGCCAACCCCTGCCTCAGCGGCGGCGCGGTGGAGATCTTCCTTGAGCCGCACATGCCCGCTCCCCGGGTGGTCGTGGTCGGTGCAACCCCCGTGGCGCAGGCTTTGGCTGCCTTGGGTGCCATCCTCGACCTGGACATGGAACTCAGCGACGGAACCGCTGCTGAGCCGCGGGCCGACGACGCCGCCCTCATCGTCGCGTCCCAGGGTCGGGACGAGGAGCCCGCGTTGGAGGCAGCGCTCCGGCTGGGGGTACCGTACGTCGCCCTCGTCGCGAGCCGCACACGCGGCGCGGCCGTCCTGGCCTCGCTCGACGTCGACGACGAGCAGCGGGCGCAGGTGCACAGCCCGGCGGGCCTGCTGCTGGGCGGCCGGACACCTGCCGAAATCGCGTTGTCGATACTGGCGGAACTTGTGTCCGTGCGCCACCTTGGCAGGTCCGCTGAGGCTGCGGCGGCGGAGACTGCGACGGCGGATCCGGTTCCGGCGAGCGCCGAACCTGCGGACGCCGTGGATCCCGTCTGCGGCATGGGCGTCGCAGCTGTGGAGTCGACGTTGCACGCCGAGTATGCAGGAACGACGTATTACTTCTGTTCCGCTGGATGCCGGAGGGCCTTCCTCGCCGATCCGGAACACTATGCCACCGCGTCGTGAACCCCCCGCCGCCGCCGGAGCGGCGCGCGCGGGCGCGGAAGACGAGGTGCGGCGGCTTGTCCCGGATGTTTCCGCGCTCATGTCCGCCCTCGACGACGGCGACTACCTTGCCGACGTCGGGCTGGCGACCGCTTTGTTCCTGTCCGTCCGGTTGCCGCAACCCATCCTGTTGGAGGGTGAGGCCGGCGTCGGGAAGACCGAGGCGGCGAAGGCCCTGGCCAAGGTGCTTGGCACTCCCCTGTACCGTCTGCAGTGCTACGAGGGCATAGATGTAGGCGAGGCCCTGTACGAGTGGAACCATCAACGGCAGCTTCTGGGCATCCGCTTGGCCGAGGTCCGGGACGTCCGCGTGGAGGAGGCTGATCTTTTCGGGGAACAGTATTTGTTGCGTCGACCGCTGCTGAAGGCGATCGAGCATCCCGGGCCGCGCCCGGCCGTCCTGCTGTTGGACGAGATCGACCGGGCGGACGCTGAGTTCGAGGCCTTCACCTTCGAGCTGCTGGCCGAGGCCGCAGTGACGATCCCGGAGCTGGGCACTATCCGGGCCACGCATCCGCCGGTCGTCGTCCTGACCTCCAACCGGACGAGGGACCTGCACGACGCGCTGACCCGGCGCTGCCTCTACCACTGGATTGACTACCCCCGGCCCGAGCGCATCGCCGCGATCGTGCGGCGCAGGGTGCCCGGGAGCGCCGAGCCGCTCGCCTTGGACACCGCAGCCGCGATCACGAGGCTGCGGTCCCTGGACATGGCCAAACCCCCGGGGATCGCGGAGGCAATCGACTGGGTGGCCGCCCTCACGGTGCTTGGCGTGGAACGGCTGGACCCGGCCGCGGTGAAACAGACCTGGGGTTCGGTCCTGAAGAATCGCGACGATCTGGACATGGCCTGGGCACGCGGCCCGGCGTGGGTGGCCGGCAGCCATGACTGAATACCCGCTCAGGAATGGCCTGGCGCACGTCGATGCCGCGGCTTTGGCGGTGGGGTTCAGCACGGCCCTACGCCGTGCCGGGCTGCCGGGTTCTCCTGATCGCGCGGCCTGGCTGGCACAGGCACTCAGGCTCGTTCCCCCTCGCGCGCGTGAGCCGCTGTACTGGACGTGCCGGGTGGCCCTCGTCTCCTCGCACGAACAACTGCCGGTATTCGATGCCGTCTTCTCTGCCGCGTTTGACGGGATCCTCGATCCAGCGGACACCCGCGGCGATGCCAACAGCCCTCCGGCAGTCCGCGCGGCCGAGCACATCCGGGCTGCTCCCGCCGAACGACTATCCGCTCATGCGGGCAGCCGCGTCCCGTCGTCGCGGACACCCGTCGCCACCCCCGGCGTGGAGGGCGGGAACGGCGAATCCGACGCACCCTGGGTCGAGGCAATCCTGGCGATGGCCTCCCCTGACGAGCACCTGCATGAGAAGTCCTTCGCCGAGCTCACCCCGGAGGAAACAGCCCGCGTGCGCCAGCTGGTGCGGCGCATCATGCTGGCTACCCCGGAGCGACGAAGCCGCAGGACACGCCAGTCGACCCGCAGTGGCGCCAAGCTGGACCTCCGGCGCACCATCCGCGCGGCCCGGCGCAGCGGCGGTGACGCGAGCTCCCTTGTCTATGCCCGCCGTCGTCCGCGTCCGCGCCGCTTGGTGTTCCTGTGCGATGTATCCGGCTCCATGGAACCGTACACGCAGGTCTTCCTTTCCCTGCTTCAAGGCGCAGTAGCCGGGGCCCAGGCCGAAGCTTTCGTGTTTTCCACCCGGCTGACCAGGCTGACCCGGCAGCTGTCGAACCGCAACGCTGACGAAGCCCTGGCGCTGGGAGCCGCCGCCGCCCGGGATTGGGCGGGTGGCACCCGCCTTGCGGAGAGCCTCCAACGGTTCATCGATGGCCATGGACGCCGTGGATTGGCACGGGGTGCGGTGGTTGTGGTGCTCTCGGACGGTTGGGCCCAGGACGCACCGGAACTGGTGGACGCCCAGATGGCGAGGCTGCGGCGCCTTGCCTTCCGGATCGTCTGGGTCAATCCGAGGAAGGCGGGGACGGACTTCCAACCGCTGGCAGGTGGCATGGCCGCTGCGCTGCCCTATTGCGACGCCTTCGTCAGCGGCCACAATTACGCCGCGTTGGCGGAAGCCGCAACCGCCATCCGCGCGCAGCGGTCACGTCCGGCATGGGGCCGCGGAAACGGCCGCGCAGGGCAACTGAACAGTTCAGGAAAGGAAAAGCATGACTGAGGCGGCCATAGAGCTTGTTGGCGTGACCAAGCGGTTCGGTTCCCTCACCGCCGTCGACGACCTCAGCCTGCAGGTTGAACGCGGGGAGATTTTCGGCCTCCTCGGACCCAACGGCTCAGGCAAAACGACCACCATCGACCTGATCAGCGGCCTCAGCCGCCCAAGCGCCGGCCACGTCACGGTTCTGGGCGTCGACCTGCTCAAGGATCCGCGTGGGATCCGGCGCTCGCTCGGGACAGTGCCGCAGGAGAACGCCCTGTACGAGGAACTCACCGCGCAGGCCAACCTCCGGTTTCATGCCGACCTCTTCGACGTGCCCAGGCATGGCCTCGAGAGAAAGATCACGTCGCTGCTTGAGCTTGCGCAGTTGGTGGAACGCCGGAAGAGCCGCGTTTCAACGTTCTCCGGCGGCATGAAGCGAAGGCTCGCATTGGTCCGGGCCATGCTCCACGAACCCGAGCTGCTCTACTTCGACGAACCGACCCTCGGCGTCGACGTGCAAAGCAGGCATGCCCTCTGGGACCGGATCCTCGAGCTCAAGGATCACGGCACCACCGTACTCATCACCAGCAACTACCTTGAGGAAGCCAACGCCTTGTGCGATCGCTTGGCCATCATCGACCGCGGACGGCTGGTAGCGCTCGATTCGCCATCCGAACTGCGGCGCAGCTTCGGTGACACGGTGCTTGAAATGCGCACGCATCCTGCGCCCGGGGAGGAGATCGTTCGAACGGTCCTCGCGCTCCCCGGCGTTGTCTCGGCAATTGCTTCCGACGGCTCGCTGAAGGTCACGGTGGAGGGCGGCGCCGATGCCACCGGCAGGGTGGTGACCGCCGTCGTCGGTGGGACCAGCCTGGAGGAGATCCAGAGCCGGGAGCCGAGCCTCGACGAGGTCTTCCTGAGCCTGACAGGCAAGGAGCTTCGGGAATGAGCCTCCGCCATGACCTGCGTGTGGTCCGGGCCGTCGCGGCAACGGACATCCGCCTGACCCTCCGGGAACCCTTGTTCGCGATCATCGGCGTCCTCATCCCGATCAACTTCCTGCTTCTCTTCCTGCTCTTCGCGATCAGCGGCGGCCAGGCACCGATCGCCGTGGTGATGAATGACCATGGTCCGCTCGCGGAACGCTTCGTCCAGGCCATGGACGGCGCGCATTCGTTCATCATCCACACCGCGACCCCCGCCGATGCAGAACGGGAGATCCGCTCCGGCGGCATTGTCGCCGTCGTGACCGTGCCGCAAGGGTTCGACGCCGCCCTCGCCGCCAGAGAGCGCATCGAGATTCCGGTGGAAGTCAACAACTTGAACGTCGACTTCACGAACGACATCCGGCGGGCCGTTCCGCTGTCCATCACGTCCTTCTACGCGGATGCCTTCCCCGAGCAGGTGGTGGTGACAGCCCGCGAGTCCGATGTGCAGGCCCAGGACACCGGCTACATTCCCTACCTCGCCGTGAGCATCATGGTTGCCGGCCTGATGCTCGCGTCCCAACTGCAGGGCAGCGTCAATACGGCGCGCGACTACGAGCTCGGGACCATCAAGGAACTCGCGCTGGCGCCTGTGAGCCGTCTGACCATCGGTGTGGGCAAGGTACTTGGTGCCGCAGTCCTCGCCTCGGCGTCCGCGCTGCTGCTACTCGCCGTCGTGGTCCTCTTTATCGGAGTCCGCCCGCTCCATCCCCTTGAAGTAGTGGGCTTCGGACTCCTGATTCTTGCGACCTTCCTCGCCCTCGGTGTCCTTGTCGGGACGCTGGTCCGTAGGAGACAGCAGGCAATCCCCCTGTCGATCGCGGCTGTCCTTCCCCTGTTCTTCTTGAGCGGACCGTTCGGGCCGGCGAACTGGCTGGGTGCCATCCCGGGCGCGATCGCCGCGATATCGCCCCTCACGTATGCGATCGCGGCCTTCCAGCACGCCTTCCACGGTTACCAGACTGCTCCGCAAGGCCTGGCTGTCGACGCGATCGTGCTGGCAGCGTTCACCGTGGTGGCCATCGGGTGCGCGGCTTTCGTGTTCGGCCGGCGGGGGGCGAGGCACTAATGGCCGCCGGACGTGCCGCGCTCGCCATTGCGGCGAAAGACATCCTGACCTGGTTCCGGACGCCGTCGGCGATTCTGGCCAGCCTGCTGCCGCCTGTCGCGTTCATGCTGATCATCTTCGTGGTGGCCGGTGCGGTGGGCCGCAACCCGGTGGCGCTGGTGGTGGAGGACAGCGGACCGCAGGCTCAACGACTCGTCTCGATCCTCGAGAACTCGGATGCCTTCCGCGTCCAGCGTGCGGACCCCGTTGAAGCCACACACCTGCTGGACACCCTTCAGGTTGCGGCGGTCATTACCGTGCCGGCCACGTTCGACGACGACTACCGGGCACAGCGGCCCGACCCCGTCAGCGTGCAGATCAACAACCTGAACCTCGACTTCACCAACGATCTGCGCCGCTCGGTTCCCGCTGCGATTACCACCTTCTATGCCGGCCAGCCGGACACGCCGATCATGGTGGGCGTCGCCGAATCTGACTTGAGGCCGCACGACGTCGACCTGGTCCAGTTCCAGCTCGTGCCGATCCTGGTGCTCCTGCTCACGATCATGGGCATCGTGAACGGCGGACTGGCCGCCGCCCGTGAGTTCGAGGATCTGACCATCAAGGCCCTTTTGCTCTCGCCGATCGCCCGCGGCACCTTGATCATCGGCAAAATCCTGGCGTGCTGGGTCACGACGATGCTTGTGGCGGCGGTGGTGCTGGTCTTGTCGTTCGCCTTCGGGGTCCTCCGGCCTGCCGGCTGGTATTGGTTGCCGGCGCTGGCCGCGATCGGGCTGATCGCGCTGGCGGCCTCGGGGCTCGGCACTGCCCTGGGAGGTGCGCTGCGGCGCTTCTCAGCCGTCGCCGGGGCCGGAATCAACCTATCGATCTACCTGTTCTTCCTCAGCGGAGGCATCAGTGTTGCAGCGTTCCTGCCCGGATGGATCCAGGCCATAGCGCACTTCACCCCGACCTTCTACGGCGTGGACGCGCTCGAGGCGGCGATCTTTTACCAGTCGACCGACAACCTGGGCCGCGACTTCGCGGTGCTCATGGGGACAGCCGCCGTCGGGCTCGCGTTAGGGACGGTGTCCCTTAGACGGCGGCTCGTCGATTACTAGGAAGGAGAAACTCGGCATGAGGATCGTCGTCGATCTCACGAAATGCCAGGGTTACGCCCAGTGCGCTTTTCTTGCCCCGGATGTCTTCACGATCCAGGGAGACGAGGCGCTCACGTACGACCCGGATCCCGACGACGCACAGGGCACGAAGGTCCGGCGCGCTGCCGCTGCATGTCCGGTCCAGGCCATCCGGTTCGAACAGCCGCCCGTCCCGGGCACCCTCGATGGACGGGCCGGTCCGGACAGGGCTTACCAAACAAGCACGCGGCCCGGAATGTCCGACCCCGTGCTCAACAACGGAGGCGCCTTCAAGAAAACCGGACGGATCGTCATCGTCGGAGCCTCACTGACGGGACTCCACGCCGCAGAGGCGCTGCGTGAGGAGGGCTTCACGGGCTCCCTGACGTTGATCGGCGAGGAACCGCACGAACCCTACGACCGGCCGCCGCTGTCGAAACAGCTCCTGGCAGGGGCATTCCAGTCGGCGGACACTTCACTGCCCCAGCGCCGGGACATCGGCGCCACCTGGCGGCTGGGCGTGGCCGCGACCAGCCTCAATCTGGCGACCAAGCAGGTCCAACTCGCCGACGGCAACCGGATCGGCTTCGACAAGTTGCTGATTGCCACCGGCCTGCGCTCCCGTCCCTGGCCCAACACGGCGGAGGCCGCCCTTGCAGGAGTGCTGACGTTGCGCACCCAGGAGGACTCCGCCACCCTGCGCCACCTCCTCGCAGGCCATCCCCGTCGGGTGTTGGTCATCGGCGCCGGATTCATAGGTTGCGAAGTCGCTTCCGTGTGCCGCGAACTGGGCCTGCAGGTCACCGTCGCCGAGGCTGGTCCGGCTCCGCTCGTCGCTGCCTTGGGAGGCACAATCGGCGCAATAGCCGGCGAACTGCAACTCGAGAACGGCGTGGATTTGCGCTGCGGTGTCCGGGTCACGTCCCTTGAAGGCGATGCCACGGGACAGCTGCGCCGTGCCGTCCTGTCGGACGGAACAACCCTTGAAGTCGACGTCGCGGTGGCCGCGCTGGGTTCCGTTCGCAATGTCGAATGGCTCGCGGATTCCGGATTGGCATGCGGAGTGTGGGGCGTCGCGTGCGACGCCGGCTGCCGCGCCTTCGACGCGAACGGACTGGTCACCGACGACGTCTTCGTCGCCGGCGACATAGCGCGCGCACCGCAGCCGATGTACGGATATCAATACCTCGCCGTCGAGCATTGGGGCAACGCCATCTCGCAGGCCGAAGTCGCCGCGCACAACATGGTCAGCCGGGAGACCGAACGGTGGCCGCACTTGGCGGTGCCGAAATTCTGGTCGGTTCAATTCGGCACCGAGATCAAAAGCGTGGGAGTGCCTTCGGCCGCCGACGAGGTCGCCATCGTCCAAGGGTCGGTGGCCCAGCGGCGATTCCTGGCCGTCTACGGATACAAGGGCCGCATCGTGGCGGCGGTCGCCTTCAACCAGAACAAGTGGCTCGACTTCTACGAACCGCTGATCGAGCAAGCAGCCCCGTTCCCGCCGTCATTCCACCACATCGACGAAGCAGCCCATGCCGATCCCGTGCCGGCAGGGTTCAAAGCCGCCCCCAGCCCCACGCAGGACGCCACCGTCGTCGTCACCGGACACGATCCGAATGAACGCCGGGCGAGGCTGACCAACCCCGCCGCCGGCGAAACACCGTCACGCAGACCGGCGGAAAGCGCCGCGAGGACAAAGGAGGGGTCACCATGACCGTGGACAACATTTGGGAACAGATCCTCGACTACTCACACAGGGCCAATCCCTACCCGCTATACGCTGAGCTCCGCCGGACGCCCGTGGCCAGGCTTCAGGACGGCGCGTATGTTGCCAGCGGCTACGCAGAGATCGCTTCGCTCCTGCATGACCCCCGGGTGAGTTCCGACTTCAGCCACAACCCGGTCGCAGCCGCGGCGGCAGCCGGAGAGAACGGAGACGGCCCCGGCATGTCTCCGACGTTCTTGAGCATGGACCCGCCCGACCATGACAAGTTCCGGCGAATCACCATGCGACACTTCGGCCCACCCACGACGCCGGGCCGCGTCGCCGGGATGGAGCCAAGGATGACGGACATCGTCACGGACCTGATCGACAAGATGGAGGGCCGGACCAGCGTTGACATCGTGGATGAACTGGCATACCCGTTGCCCGTCACCATCATCTGCGAGCTTCTCGGCGTAGCCCCCGGAGACGAACACCGGTTCCGGGCCTGGGTGGAAGTCGCCCTGCAATCTACCGACCCCGGGCTCGACCCGGAAACGCAACAGAAGAAGAGGGCGGAAGCCGGCAAGGAACTAAGGGCCTTCATGGAAGAACTGGTGGAAGCCCACCGCCAGGCCCCGGGAAACGACCTGCTCTCTGCGCTTGCCACCGATGACGGCCCTGAAGGCCGCATGCCTGCCGATCAGCTGGTCAGCACCGGACTTCTCCTGCTCATTGCCGGACACGAAACCACGGTGAACCTCATTTCCAACGGGATCCTCACCCTGCTTCGCCACCCGCACGAACTTCAGAGGCTGCGAAACGACCCGGACCTGGCCATCCCGATGGTCGAGGAGCTGCTGCGCTACGAGCCGCCGGTCCATTTCATTCCGTTCCGCACAGCCCTCGACGATATCGACATCGGCGGAACGACTATCACGGCGGGCTCCTCGATCACCCTGCTCCTGGCCGCGGGAAACCGCGACCCCGCCCACGTCGCCGACCCCGACGAGTTCATCCCGGAGCGGCGCGACAACCAGCATCTGGGCTTTGGCGGCGGGATCCACCTCTGCTTTGGCGCCCCCCTCGCGCGACTCGAGGCGCAGACCGCACTCACGGCATTTGCCCGCAGGCTCGAGAACCCGCGGCTCGTGGAGGATCCGCCGAGCTACCGGCCAAGCCCGTTCCTGCGCGGGCCTTCGCACCTGCCGATCGACATCGACGGCGTCGTGGCGCGGCGCTAGGCCCCCGCGCCGTCCTATCCCAGGGTGGAGAGGGCCGCCGGAGCGCACTCGATTCTGACAGGGACGTTCGCATCAACGGACTTAACTTCGCCGTCGATCTGATAGGCCAGCGGCTCGATGGTGGTGAACGAATAGCTGCTCATGCTGGGCTGGTCCCCCAGGCCCATCGTGGCGGCCCGCAGCGCCATCAAGAGGACCCGCCATTTTGGTCTGTGGGCAAAGAGGACCACTTCGAATTTGCCGTCAGCGAGCTTGTCGTCCGCGTCGCTGAGCGTGGCGTACTTCGCCATCTCCGGAATGTTGGCGAGCACGAGGCTGTCCAAACGGCGCCGCTTGCCGTCGGCCTGGCGTATTTCGAAGGGCTCGAACTTGGAGAAGGTCCGCATCACGGAGACCATTTCCTTCAGGGCCCCCTTGCTGCCCTTTTCCAGGTCAATTGCCACGACCGGGGTCAGTCCAAAACCAACATAGGAGTGCGCGTACTCCGCGGGCGAGTCCGATCCTTTGCCCGTGCGGACGCGCAGCAAGTCGATGCTCCGCACACTGCCCGCGGCGATCGCTTCACCGAGCGGCTGGGTGCCGGTGCTCCGCCGGTGGTCATTGGCATTGCCCGCCCCAAGCACCGCGCAGACGGCCTGGGGATTTCCGCCCTGCATCACGCCGTTGACAACCTCGTTGTAGCCGCCGTCACCGCTGACGGACACCACCAACACGTCCCCGCCGCCGCTCACGGCATCCCGCGCCAGCTCGACGGCATGCCCGGCGCGGGCGGTCGGCTGGAGCCTGATGTCCACCGGGTAGCTCAGCAGACCCTTCAACTCACTCTGCAGACCCTCGGCCAGTCTGCGCGCATCCCCGGTGCTGTTGGGATTGAAAATGATGACGATCGATTCAAACGTCCGTGCAGAAGTCATGTGCCGCTCCGATATTCGCTCGTGATCACTTCGCTAAGTGTACTTACAATCCTCCGCCGCACCCTACGGGCCGGCGGCGAGGACTGCTCTCACCCGGCTGAGCGCGCCTGGCTGAACTGAACAACCAGCAAGGCCCGGTAGACTTTCGTGCCATCCTCAACCCCTTTCAGGGGTTCCGTGCGGGACGAGAAGCGAAAGCAGACCGATGGACAATCCAACACCACCGACCTCGCCTCGGCGTCCGCAGCCAGGGCGCCGTCCTTCTGCGGGCCGCACTATTCAGGCGCGGGCTAAAGTCACCAGCTACCCAGTGCCTGTCGCCATGGAGCCGGAGGGGGCGGTGCAGGACCCGTTGAACCGGCCCGTGACGGAGCCTGACCAAGCCCAACCGCCGGCCCCTGCAAACGGCAGGAAGGCCAAGCGATCCAAACGGAAATGGCGCCGCAAGCTCTTGCTGGCCCTGATCACCCCGCTGGTCCTGGTCCAAATCATCGCCTTCATGTTCAGCATGGGCGTGACGCCGGCGCGCACCGCATACATGCTGGAGGCGGGTGAACCCAACGTCTACCAGTTCGTCTCGATCAACCACATGAGCCGGCACTTGCTGGCCGCGACCATCGCCCACGAAGACGAACAGCTCGGCACACGCAGCGGGGCCTTCGACCTCGGCGACCTCCAGGCGAGGGCCCAGGCATATTTCCAAGGGAAGCCCGACCCGAGCGGTTCCACGATCCCCCAGCAGCTAGTCAAGAACATCTTCCTCTGGGACGACCAAAACGCCGTCCGGAAGGGCATTGAAGCTGTCCTGGCAACCCAGTTCAGCTACACCTTGAGCCCTCAGCGCACCTTGGAGCTGTACCTGAACTATGCCCAGTTCGGCCCCCATCTGTATGGCGTCTGCGCCGCCAGCTGGTACTACTTCGGAACACCGCCGTGGAATATGACCGACTATCAATCCGCCCAGCTGATGGGCGTCCTTCCGCTGCCGGACCTGGTCAAGCGGGATCCCAAGGGAGGCATCTACCTGGGCGCGGGCGTCGACCCCGCCGTGTGGAACCTTGTGAACGGGGCCGCGAATGTCTGGGTCCCCCGGCAGCTCGTCGGCCTGGGCGGATGGCAAGGAGCCGTTGGGACGATCGGCATCTCGGACACTGCGGACAGCCATGCCGGCCAGCGCTCCGACAACGACGCATGCTCGACCATGCCCCAAAGCGTGAAGGACCGCATTCAGGGCGAATCCGGCTAGGTGTGCCTACCGGCGTCGAACCGGGACCAAATCCCGCCCCGACACGAGGCTCCGGGCTCAGCCACGCGGCGCCGGCAAGTCCAGGTTCCAGTGGCGCGAGACCATCAGCAGCCAGTCGACGTCGTCGTCGTGGCCGGCGCCCGCGGGTCCCGGGGTGATGAAGAAACGGGAGACAACGCGCTGCGAGCCCTCGGCGTCTCCGTAGAGCACGTCGACGGCGAAGCCCTCGCCGGCCGCTCCCGCGATGGCGTTACGGAAGTCGGCCGACTCCGGGTCCCGGATCGCGACCTGGCAGAATCCGGCGTCGTTGGCTGGCACGTAGATGTCCCGGGTCAGCCGGTGGAACTCCTCCACCGGCGACAACGGAGCCCTGGAGTCTGGTGGAAGGTGCCAGCCGTGCAGGATCGCCACGCCCGCGCCGGCATTGCGCACCGACATCAGCAGGTACACAGCGTTGTCGCTGATCTCGAGAGCGGCATGGCCCCCGCGCACCACCATCCATTTGCCTTCCATGAACCGCACCTTCTGGGGCGCGTCAGACGAGTTGGAGGGCAGCAGGATGGGGCGCAATCCATTCAGCAGGGCGCGCTCGGCCAGCCGCGCCGATCGGTTGGCCGATCTCGTGGAGATGAACGTCGCGACGGCGAGAACAGTCGTGCCCAGCGCGGTGCCGAGGTTGGAGAGCAATACCCAGTCGACCATAGCCACATTCAACGCCTGTCCCGCGTTGTGGGCAATCGGCGTCGGAGGTCTACGGCGCCCGGCGCTGTGCGTTACCGGCCACCCTCGATCTTCCGGCTGCGCTGGTTCTGCGCCATCGGACCATACGGATAGACGCCGACGCGCGGTTGGCTGGCCTCCGTGAGCCGGCTGGTTTCCTCGGAGCTGAGTTCCAGGTCTGCCGCGGCCAGGTTGTCCGCGAGCTGCTCCGTGGTGCGGGCGCCGAGGATCACGGAGGTCACGGCGGGCCGGTCCGCCAACCACGCGAGTGCAACCTGGGAGGCACTGACGCCATGATCCGCTGCGATCTTTTCGACTGTCCCGATGACGTCCCAGGTGCGGGGGTCGTCGTTGCGGGCCTGCCATGCCTCCATGCCACGTTCCGGGTTTTCACCCAGGCGGGTGGCGCCGGTGGGCGGCACGTCGCGCTTGTACTTACCGGAGAGCCATCCGCCACCCAACGGTGACCACGGCAGCAGCCCGATGCCGGCATCCAACGATGCCGGGACGATTTCCGATTCGATTTCGCGGACCAGCAGGCTGTACTGGGGCTGCAACGTCACCGGCGCGCTCCAGCCAAAGGCCTTGGCCACGTGGACGGCCTTGGTCAACTGCCACCCCAGGAAGTTGGAAAAACCGTAGTACGCGATCTTGCCGCTGCTCACGGAGTCGTGCAGGAAACGCAGCGTCTCCTCCAACGGCGTAATGGGGTCCCACGCGTGCATTTGGTAGAGGTCGATCTGCTCCACGCCCAAACGGCGCAGCGAATCGTCCAACGCCCTGGTGAGGTGGCGGCGGGAGGTGCCGACGTCGTTCGGTGCCGTACCCATGGGGAAGCGGCCCTTGGTGGCCAGCACCACGCGGTCCCGCGCGTCGGGCCGCTCGGCCAGCCAGCGGCCGATGATCTCCTCCGATGCGCCGGCGCTGTAGACATCGGCGGTGTCGATGAAGTTGCCGCCTGCCTCGACGTAGCTGTCCAGGATGGCGCGGGACGTTTCCTCCGTTGCCTCGGCTCCGAAAGTCATGGTTCCCAGCGCGTAGTTCGAAACCACGGCGCCGCTGTTGCCCAAAGTGCGGTATTGCATGCTGTTCCTCAATCCTCGACGGGGGTAGTGCGGTTCGAATGATAGGTGCGCCATGTGTGTTCGGGCTCGAACCCGAGCAAGCGCTTGGCCTTGTCGATGGAGAGCATGGTCTCGTGCTCTTCCAGGTCCTTGACCACCTTCACATCAGGGAACACCTCCGCAGCCAGGCTGGCACTGGACCGGCTCATGACGGTGTCCGCGTTCGCCACGATGAACGCCTCGAATCCGGGCTTGCCGTATTCAAGGGCCCGGGCCACGGCCTGCGCGCCGTCCCGGCCGTCGATGTAACCCCATAGGTTCCATTTACGCAGCCTCGCGTCGGCATCGAAGGACGGGAACCGCTCGTAGTCTTCCACGTCCATGACATTGGAGAACCGGAGCCCCACGATACTCAGCTCAGGGTCCCAGCGCGTCAACTCGATGGCCATCTGCTCTTCCAGGTGCTTTACGAGCGAATAGGTGCTTTCGGGCCGCGCCGGGTATTCCTCATCCACCGGGATATAGGGAGGGTCGACGTCGAACGGTAGTCCCAGCACCGTCTCGCTCGAGGCGTAGACAATCTTCTTGATCCCGGCCCGGCGGGCCGCTTGGAACACGTTGTACGTCGAGAGCATGTTGTTCTCGAATGTCGCGACATCCGGGACGATGCCGGGTGCTGGGATGGCCCCCAGATGCACGACGGCGTCGAAGCCGCTGTGCCGGTCGTCCAGGCCCAGGAACACATCCAGCACCTGGCCATAGTCGCGCAGGTCGACGATCGCCAGGCCCGGACTCCTTTCGCCCGCACGGTCCAGGTTCAACACCTGGTGGCCGTCCCCGCTCAGCCGGCGCACCACGTGCCGGCCCAGTTTTCCGCTTCCACCCGTCACTGCAATTCTCATCGGTACTCCTTCGATAGGGCTTGCTGGTCTCCTCATCGACACTAGGGCAGAAACCGGCTCCTGCGCATGGCCCTCCGGATCCTAGGAACGTCAGGCACCCGCTCCCGCGCGATTTGTCAAAGTGGGAGGATGGGCGCATGGAACTGCACATTACCGGCGACCCCGCCGCCGACCAGCTGCTCAGCGATGACGCGTTCGCACTTCTCATCGGCATGCTGCTAGACCAACAGGTGACCATGGAGTCTGCCTTCGCCGGACCCGAAAAGATCCGGACGCGCATCGGATCCATGTCCCCTGCCGCAATCGCCGAATACGACCCTGCAGGTTTCGTTGAGGTCTTCAAGGAGCGTCCGTCCGTCCACCGTTTCCCCGGCTCGATGGCCGGCCGCGTCCAGGATCTCGCCGCGACCGTTCAGCGCGATTGGAATGGAGACGCCACTGCCATCTGGACCCAGGACAACCCAGACGGCCAGGAGGTGCTCCGCAGGTTGAAGGAATTGCCCGGCTTCGGAGAGCAAAAGGCAAAAATCTTCCTGGCACTGCTCGGGAAGCAGCGTGGACTCCAGGCACAAGGTTGGCGCGAGGCTGCCGGCGCGTACGGCCAGGAGAGCGCTTTTCTTTCTGTCGCCGACATCGTGGATCCGGAGTCACTGAGAAAAGTTCGCGCCAACAAGCAGGCTGCCAAAGCCGCGATCAAAGCGGCGAAGGCCTCCGGAAGCTGAGAAGCAGCGGGGCGGGTGTTCCCGCCCATATCGTGAAACGCTTGCAGCATGGATCTCGAAGTGTCGCCCGCGCTCACGATTCCGACGTCGGAACTCGGCTGGCGGTTCTCCCGCTCGTCAGGACCTGGCGGTCAACACGTCAACACCTCGGACAGCCGCGTCGAACTGTCATGGAATGTCGCCGACTCGGCAGCGCTTTCCGATGACCAACGGCTGCTGCTGGTCACGCGTCTTGGACCCCGTATCGTCGCCGGGGTGATCACCGTGGCCGCCTCCGAGCAACGGTCCCAGTTGCGGAATCGCGAAATCGCACTGGCCAAGCTCTCGCGCCTCGTGGCGGAGGGTCTTGCTCCCGAAGCGGCTGCCCGACGGGCGAGCAAACCCACCCGGAGCTCGAAGCGTCGGCACCGGGTCGCAAAGGAACACCGGGCGGCGACGAAACAACAACGAAAGCGACCGTCCGCCGAGTAGCTCGCTTAGCGAATCCCGCTGTCGACAACCAGCGTGACATGAACGGGGATCTGCGAGATGACCACCGTCTGGGTCGCCGTCGAAAGGTAACCGCCGATGTTGCTCGCCTTGATCACGTAACGACCGTCAGGCAGCGTGAGATGGAAGGAACCAGTGCCGTCGGTCCGTGTCGAGCCTCGGACAGCGTCCCCGTCCAAGGCGACAACCGCGGCGCCCGAGACGGGGCGCGGCGGACACTCCTGACCGACACGTTCGACGGGACATACCGGGGCGGTCAGGACAACGCCGGTGACAACGCCGGTATGCCCCGCGTCCGGACCTCCCGGACCGGCGCATCCGCCCAACCACAGGGCCGCGGCCAGCAGGGTCACGAGGAATCGCTTCACGGCACTCACCAATATGTGTCGATTCAGGGAGCAGGGTGAAGGGGATCGATCCACCGGACCACTTCCGGTGGCTCAGCGGACTCGATATCCAGGTTGATGACTATTGGGTCCTGGCCGCTGCGGACAAGGACGCAGCTGAGAGCCTCGGTCTGGCTTGCGTTGATCTCCTGATGGGGTACGAACGGCGGAACGAATATGAAGTCGCCCGGCCCCGCGTCGGCGACGAACTCCAGGCTGTCTCCCCACCGCATGCGTGCCCGGCCGCTGACGACGTAGATGACGCTTTCCAGTTCCCCGTGATGGTGGGCCCCGGTCTTGGCATCGGCATCAATGATGACGGTGCCCGCCCACAGCTTGTTGGCTCCCGCCCGGGCATGCGTGATTGCCGCGGCTCTCGCCATGCCAGGGGTTTGGGGTGTGTTCGGATCGAGCTGCGAACCTGGAATGACTTTGACTCCGTGGTCGCGCCAATTCGGCTGTGAGTCAGGGCTCATTTTCATCCTCCGCGAAGCAGTGGCGGCACCCCTGAGACAATGATAGGCGCGTCAGTAGTGATGGAGTGGTCAGAGGTAGCTGCAGATTCTATCGGCGTCGCACGCCTCCGGATCCGCGGCAGCCACGGCAGCGTGGTATCCGGCGACGGTGGCGCGCAGCGCGACGAGGTCGGCGATCTGCGCGTCGAGGTCGGCCAACTGCCCGGCCAGAAGGTCGCGAACATGGGTACAAGGGGCGCGGCCTGCGTCGCGCAAAAGCAGGATTTCACGAATCTGCGCGAGTGCCAGTCCTGCGGCGCGCCCACGGCGGATGAAGTCGAGCCGATTGATGGTTTCGTCCGGGTAATCGCGGTATCCGCTGGCAGTGCGCTTCGCCGCAGGCAGCAAACCGTGCTCTTCATAGAATCTCAAGGCCTTGCTGGTCATACCCGCCGCCTGGGCAGCTTCACCGATTCGCACCATGCACCTCGTCTTCCCCCGTTGACCTCCACTGTAGGGGAAGGCGTTCAAGGGGTGAAGGCGGACTAGCGCAAGTATTCAGCGAACTCCATTTCGAAGTACCTCTTCGCCCCCACCCCGATCACGGAGATTCTGCGTTCGCCGTCCTTGAACAGGAACACCGACGGAACAGAGCTAATCCCGAAGGCAACCGCGGTTTCGGGATTCTCGTCGACGTTGACTTGGACGACATCGATTTTGTCGGCGTATTCCACCGCGAGCTGTTCCAGGACCGGGAAGAGCCTGGTGCAGGGTCCAGACCAACCCGCCCAGAATTCCACGACGACGGGTTTGGGTGACTTCAGCACCTCGGCGTCGAAGGACGCGTCGGTGACTTCCTTGGTTTTTGCCATGCTTTTCCCCCTATTGAATGGCCCGATCTGTGATGCCGGACTACTCCTGCGCTCCGTCCCCTTCGCTGTCACCCCGACTGGAAGCCTGCCGTGCCCTCCACCTTCGCACCTTCCCCCAAGGGAAAAGTCAAGGGGGACGGCGGGCGGCCGGACTGGCGAGTCGCACGAAAAGCCATCAAGCTAGGTAGGGGGTAATGAGGGAAGAACGCATTCCCTCCGCACAGGAAGGCCCCGCAATTCCCAGCCCAAAACGATCATTCAGTCCCTGGATCCGCACGTACCTCAAGGGCAGTGACGCGGGCCGCGCAGATGCCAAAGGCCTCGGCGCCATCAAGCCTGTCGAGCCGGCCACACGGCGGGAGGGCAAGCCCCTCCTCGGCGAAGATCAGGTCTATGTCATGAAATACGAAAAGGAGTACCACCCGGCGTGGTGCCGCGTCGTCGCCGAGAAATGGAGCAGCGCCCCCCGAGGCTTGCTCGTGACCCTTTTGGCCGACGTCGGGATGCGGACCAGATGCCGGGAATGCGATCGATCCCTGAATTCGGCCACGGAGCCTCCCGTGCACGAACACGGAAGACATCCCCAACCCACCCGGCAGCCTGACCGGGTCATCCCGTTACGCGTCGTCGGGTTCTCCCACGGAGTCCTGTTCTTGGCGGCGGGGCCAAAATATCAAGAGCTCCTCAAGGAAACCGCCGTCGAGCCGGCTACCCCGCTGCTCGTCGATGGTCGACGGCACGGAATGCTGCTGCGGGTGGATGCTTCCCGCCAGGAGCCGCTCCTGGTGATCCAGATGGATCCCCGCTACAAGTTCCGAAACGGCGCCTATCAGGTGCGCTTACGACCTCCGCTGCAGCGCTCCGCCACCAAACCGTATGCCGTGGACTTCGTTGAACCGGCGGCGCGGGCCAGGCATGCCGCCCCGCGCTGAACCCGCCGCGTCACCTCCCGACGACACCGGGCACCCGTTCAGTGAGGAACTCCTCCCAGGTCTTCCGCCCGACGGCCATATCCTCGGACAGGTTTGCACCCTCCCTGATCGCCTTGGCGGCCTTCCCCGGCATGTGAACGGGAAGGAGAAGGCGTCGCTGACCGGCCGCGGAGAGATATGAGCGGATGAGGTCTCGCATCGGATAGCAGAGCGGCCCGGCGAGATCGGGCACCAGGCCGGCCGGCTCATTGAGGGCGAGTTCCACGAGCCGGTCCGCGACCTCGCCGGCGTCCACCGGCTGGAACCGGAAGCCCTTCGGCACGGGAATGACGGGAAGCTTCGCCATAGCGCGCGCGGTCAGCAGCGTCAGTTCGAAGAACTGGGTTGCGCGGAGTGTACTGAAGGGGATCCCGGATCCTGCCACGACGTCCTCCGCATCCCGCTTGGACGCGAAGTAGCCGAAGGCCGCACGGTCGAAGCGGCTCCTGACCGGGATCGTGTCCGCCCCCACGACGGAGATGAACACCAGGTGCGTCACTCCGGCGCGGGAAGCCGCCGCGACGAGGAGGCGGGCTTTGTCGCCGTCGCCCTTCTGGGCGCCCGCGCAATGCACCACTGTCCGGACACCGCTCAAGGCGGCTTCGACTCCGTCGCCAGTGTCGAGGTCACATTGCACGAAGTCGATGTCGTGCCCCGGTGGAGGGGCATGACGACCCGCCACGCGCACGGCGTGACCCGCGTCACGCAAGCGCGAAGCCACGAGCCGGCCAAGCGTGCCGGTACCACCCGTCACCAAGATCGTCGAACTCACACCGCTTCCCGTCGTATTGGCTCACACCGCGCCGCTGCCCGGCGGACCGCTGAGTACCGTGGGGACATACTCGAGCAGCTGGAGCCGACCATCGAAGGTCTTGCTCTCCACCATCTCGAGCGAAACGTCCGGATAGCCGTCGTAGATCCGCTCCCGACCGGTGCTGCCTGTGATCACGGGGAAAACGACCAGACGGAACCTGTCCACGAGTCCGGCGCTCAGCAGTGACCGGCACAAGCTGAGGCTCCCCAGAGTGCTCAAGGGTCCTGTCCGGGTCCGCTTCATCTCCGCCACAGCCTGGACCGCGTCCCCGGTGACAAGCTCCGAGTTCGGCCACGTCAGGGGCGCCTGCAACGTGGACGAGAAGACGATCTTCGGCACGGCGGCAAGGCCGGTGAGGGTAGCCCCCTCATCATCGGAGAATCCCGAGCTCGCGGCCGCGGCCTCCTCGGACATCCTGGACATCAGCCGGTAGGTGTTCGCCCCGAGAAGGAAGGTGTAGCCCTTCTGCCCCTCCTGCTGAAGCCAGTCAAGGTATTCCGGCCCCTCCAGGCCCCACCAGCCGGGCCATCCCACGGCCGAGGCATACCCGTCCAGGGAGATGATCAAGTCGACCATCAGCTCCGCTGAGGACGCAGCCGCAGTTGTCTCGCCCATGCCGCCTCCTCGAAGTTGATCGACGTCGGTCCCGCCCGGCCGCAAGGCCCGGAACGGACGGGTCCGGTGGCGGCCATGCTATCCCCGGAGCGGTCGGAGGTTCAAGGGACCTCCTCACGAGCAAAATCGGACGGATCTCCAGGCCGCCGGCCACCTCATGGTCCGCGACGCCCAGGAGTGGGACAAGCTATCCACTGACTTGGGGCGCGCTTACGGCAGCAACGACGACGAACCCATTGAACAGTTGCGTCCGCAGTTCCTCCAGTCGTGGAGGACAGTCACAAGATACGTCCTCCGCGCCACCTTCGACGCAGCAGGCATCGCAGTCACCGATCCCAGCCATCCGTGGGGAATAGCAATCCTCACCGCGAACGGAACGAGTTGCGAGCCACTTCTCTGCCGCTCCGAGGATGCTGGTACCGAAAAGGCTGGCGCAGGCGGCGGCGTACTCCAACTTCTCACTTTCGCAGACGCATTGACCCACTACACCGACTGCGTGGCGCTCCTGTTCGACGAGCGGGACTACTGAGATAGGACCGAAAGCAACAGAACTCAAGCCGGGCGGAATCCGATGCTTGGCGGGGACGTTTACGGCAGACTAGTGCCGTGAGCGGAATCCCGTGGGTACTGCACGTTGATCTCGACCAGTTCATCGCGGCCGTCGAGGTGCTCCGGCGGCCGGAGCTTGCCGGCAAGCCGATCATTGTCGGCGGCCGGGGCGACCCCACGGAAAGGGCTGTGGTGTCGACAGCGTCCTACGAAGCCCGGGCGTTCGGTGTGGGTTCCGGGATGCCCCTGCGCATTGCGGCCCGGAAAGTGCCCGACGCCGTGATCCTGCCCGTCGATCACGAGGCTTACCTCGCAGCATCTGAAGCGGTCATGGCCACGCTGCGCGCGCAGCCCGGCGCCACCGTGCAGGTGCTGGGCTGGGATGAAGCCTTTGTGGGCGTTGAGACGGAGGATCCGGAAGCCTACGCCCACCTCGTTCAGGCCGCGGTCCTGGCGCGAACGGAACTCCATTGCAGCGTGGGCATCGGCGACACCCTGGTCCGGGCCAAGGTCGCCACCGGGTTCGGCAAGCCGGCCGGCGTCTTCCGCCTCACCGCCGGGAACTGGCTCGACGTCATGGGCAGCCGGCCCACCAAGGACCTGTGGGGCGTCGGCGCCAGGGTGTCCGCCAGGCTGGCGAAACTCGGCATCAGCACCGTCGCCGAACTCGCCGCGTCCGATCCCCGGGACCTGGTCCCGGAGTTCGGCCCCAAGATGGGTCCGTGGTATGCGCAGCTCGGACGAGGCGACGGCGCCAGCGTTGTGGATGACACCCCGTGGGTTGCCCGCGGACATAGCCGGGAGACCACCTTCCAGCACGACCTGATCGAACCGGCCCAAGTGGCAGACGCTGTGCGCGAGCTGACAGCGCATGTCCTTGAGGACGTCGAGGCCGAAGGACGGGCCGTCATTGGACTGACCCTGAAGGTCCGGTACGCGCCGTTCCTGACCACGACCCAGGGGAAGAAGATTCCGGAGACATTCGACCGGAACGAAATCCTCGCGCGGGCCATGGACCTCGCAGCCGGAATCGAGGCCGGTCGTCCGATCCGGCTCCTTGGCTTGCGGGCCGAAATGGCAATGCCCGACGATGCCCGGAAAGGACACACGCCCACGCGCGGCGGTTGGTGACGCCGTCGTTCCCTTCCTTATGCGGTCCGCACCTGCCAATCCGGCCCGATCCATTCGAGGCAGGCGGCGGCTGTCCACGCCTGATTCAGGCTCCCCAGCGGTTCTCCGGTGAAGGGTTCGTAGTATTCGCCGAACCGGAGGTCGGCTAACTGATCGAGTGACGCGGCCTTGAGCGCTTGGTAGATCTCGTTTTGCCCGTCACGCTGCGAGGCCCAACCAAGAAGGAGATTCAGGAAGGGCCAGACGGGGCCGCGCCAATAGGTCCGGGGTCGGAAGGCTGCGCTGGACGGCGAGGTGGACGGCGGGAGAGGAAACCGCAGCCCGGGATGCCCCATCCAGTCCGGCCCGAGAAGGAGCTTCCTTTGCGCCGCGAGCAACGACTCCCCGCCTCCGGACACCAGCGGGGCAAATCCGGAAACGGTGTCGGTAGAGATCCACTCCCCGGCCAGGATGTCGTAGTCGCGGGCAAGGCCGCTCAGGGGATCAATCGTCGACGCCACCCCGTCGCGGAAGCGCCGCGCGAAATCCCGCAGCTCCCCGGCATCGGAGCTGCGCCCGATCTCTTCGCCCAGAGCGGCGAGGACATCGCTGGCAGCAGCCATGATCGCGGAAAAGAAGACGTCCCGCACCCGGAAGTCGACGACGTTCCGCACGGCCTCGTCGTCGTACTCCACGGAAGCCATCTGCTGAACGAGCCACAGATACTTGGTGTATTCGCTGTCATCGGGCCGTTCGCCCGTGTCTGCAACATGCAGGGTGTCACGCCGCGTGAAAGCGGGGACGGTACCGGCCTGGACACGGGCGTAGGGCCCATCCCAGCGCGGGGAATTATCGAATCCGGACTCCCAACCGTGATGGATTTCAATCAGCCCTGCGGCGTCCGGGTCACGCACAGTGGCCAGCCACCGGTGCCACGCGAGCCAGCCGTCGAAGGATTCGGCGAGGAAGGTCTCTGCCGCTTCCTGGTCGGCGCCGCCGTTCGCCCGCCCCCGGTCCAGGATTTGGCGCAGGGCGATCGCATGGACGGGAGGCTGGCAAATGCCGCTGCTCTTGATGCCGGAAGGACGTGCGCGGGCGGACTCCGTGCCCCAACGGTCAAAACCTGGAAAGTAGTCGGTGCTGTTCTCGCTGAAAACGATGTGCGGGATCATTCCCGTGGACCACTGCGCGGCCAGCAGGGTCCGGAGTTCCGTGATGGCGCGTGGGACATTGATCCGCGCCAGTCCGATGGCTACGAAGGCTGCGTCCCAGCTCCACATATGGGGGTACAGATTGGGCGCCGCAGTGGTCATGGTGCCCAGATCGTTGAGCCGGAGGACCTCGGCTGCTGCCCTGTGAAGGTCCTGCACACTGACGCGAGGAGTGGTGTTCATGTGGCCTCCGATGCCGTTGGCTTGGTGCGGATCCGTGCCTGCGCGAAAGCGTGCACGACACTTACCAAGCTACTGCAGCGGCCGTGACCCGGTCAGGCTTTGCCAGGTACCTAGACCGCGCCCGGCCGTTGCCCTATCGTGGGGGAACCGGGCACAGCCGGCGTGAGTCTCCGCATCGGAGGTACATGGTGGGCATCATCTCTTCTGGATTTCATGGAAGACGGCAGAGCGGCAATCCCGCGTTGCCGCCGGGCCAATACGAGACCGGCAGCTTCCCGGTCCTCACCGCAGGCCCCGCTCCCCGGATCCCCCCTGACCGCTGGGAATTCTTCATCACCACTGAGGCAGGGCAGCGCCATGCGTGGTCCTGGGACGCTTTCATGGCATTGCCCCAAACCGACATCCATACGGACATCCATTGCGTAACCAGCTGGTCCAAGCTGGGCACCACGTGGCGTGGAGTGTCCCTGGATTCCCTGTTTGAAAACGTGGAAACAAGCTGCAGGTTCACGATGGCCCACTCCTACGGCGGATACACAACCAATGTCCCCTTGGCGGACCTTCTGGGCGGCAGGGCGTGGGTGGCCTGGGAGTTCGAAGGCGAGCCGCTTGATCGCGCCCACGGCGGACCCGCCCGACTCCTGGTGCCGCATTTGTACTTTTGGAAGAGCGCAAAGTGGATCAACGGCGTCGAGTTGACCCAGGATGATGTTCCTGGTTTCTGGGAATCCAACGGCTACCACCTCCACGGCGACCCGTGGCGCGAGGAGCGCTACTCATGAGGTGCGCCCGATGAGCACGCAATGGCGCGTGGCCGACGTCGTCAGCAGCATGCCCGAAACGGATACCGCCCGGACCATCGGGCTCCGGGCGGCCGGCCTTAACGGCAACCTCGCCGGACAGCACATCGACATCCGCCTCACCGCAGACGACGGGTATTCGGCCGTCCGCTCGTACTCCGTGGCGCGGGCAAGCATGGACGAAACCTTGGAGATCACCGTTGACGAATTGGCCAACGGAGAAGTCTCCCCCTATCTGGTCAGGGAACTGGCCGTCGGAGACCATCTGGAGATCCGCGGACCTGTGGGTGGCTGGTTCGTCTGGAAACCAACGGATACGAACCCGGTTCAACTGATTGCCGGAGGATCCGGGGTCGTGCCGCTCATGTCGATGATCCGCGCGCACCATGCTTCGGAGAATCCTGCGCAGTTCCGGCTGCTCTATTCGCTCAAGTCACCCGAAGCGGGGTTCTATCGGGAAGAACTTCTCACCTTGGCCCGGCAATCCGGCAAGCTCACCATCGACTACGTATACACACGTAAGGTCCCGGAGGGTTGGCCGGCTGCCCCGCAACGGCTCACGGCGGAAACCCTGCTGGCCAACATTTTGCCGAAGGGCCGTGCCCCGGACGTCTTCATCTGCGGCCAGACCGTCTTCGTGGAAACGGTCGCGGAATGGCTCGTGCAAGCGGGATATCCCGCCGAGTCGATCAAGACCGAGCGCTTCGGCGGAACAGGAGGAACCGGGTGAATGGCAACAATGGGCCCGATTCTCCGGGCGCAATGGATCCGGGCTTCGCGGATCAGGACATCGCGGGAACCACTGGCAATGCGATACCCCACCTGGACGGAAACGCGCTGGCCGGACCACTCTGGGAACTCTTCCGCTTCGATATCGTCGCCGCGATCGGGCGGTGCAAGCACTGCGGAGCGGTCCGCGTCTTCGCTGAAACGATGGTCTACGTCGACGCGCCGGGAATCGTTGTGCGCTGCGCTTCCTGCGAGGGCGTGCTGCTCCGCCTCGTGGAGACGCCCACGCGATACTGGCTCGATGTGAGCGGACTCAGTTACCTGCACATCGACCGCGACGGCTAGGGCGATTCGCACCAGTACGCGTTCCGGACACGTAAGGATTCCACCCGCGACGGCGCGGGCCTGCATTGGCATGATGGGGTCATGTCATTGCTCCCGGAAGACACCGCAGAACCCCGCTCACGGATCGCAATCATAGGCGGCACCGGCCTGTACAGGCTGCCCGGGGCCGTCGTGCTCGACACGCTGGACATCCCGACGCCGTTCGGGCCTCCTTCCAGTGCCGTGACGGTCGCAAGGCTCGCCGCGCGGGACGGCCTCGGCAGCGATGACGGCGACGGCGGCCCGGTGGTCGCATTCCTGAGCCGGCACGGCCGCGGGCACAGCGTTTCACCACAGCAGATCAACTACCGCGCCAACCTCTGGGCCCTCAAGAGCCTCGGCGTGGAGGCCGTCATCTCCTCCGCGGCCGTGGGCGGACTGGTTTCCAGCCACGGAACCGGCACTTTTGCCGTACCCGACCAGGTCCTGGATAAGACCTGGGGACGGGCTGACACCTTCTACGACGGCTCGTCGCCCACCGGAGTGCAGCACCTTCCCGCCGCCGAGCCCTACAGTGCCGCGTTGCGCGCAGCGCTCATCTCGTCCCTGCAGCGGCACGGGGAAGACTTCGCCGGGGCGGGCACCGTGGCCGTCATCAACGGTCCGCGATTCTCCACCAAGGCTGAGTCCGCGGCCCTGGTCCAGGCAGGCGCACATCTGATCAGCATGACCCAATACCCGGAACCCATGCTCGCGGCTGAATTGAACATGCACTTCGCCGCGCTGGCATTCGTTACCGATGCCGACACCGGGCACGATGGCTCCGAACCAGTCACGGCGGACCTGGTGCTGGGCCGGCTGGCGGGGGCGCAACCGCGGATCCTCGCGGTGTTGTCCGACGCGGTGCGGACGGTGTCCGAGGAGATCACTGGCGCCGATCCAGCGGACGACGACGCGCCGTGGCGGATGGCTCCCATGCCGCCTGCCGCGGTGGCCACCGTGATGGGCACCGCCAGCCCCGGCGGCGACGGCCCGGTCCTCCCCGGCACGGGGCGAACAGCGCCGTGAGGCTATTGGTCACGGGCGGGGCCGGTTTCATCGGCAGCCACATTGCAGAGGCAGCCGTGGCACGCGGCTGGGAGGTCCGGATCCTGGATTCACTGGATCACGCAGTACACCCCGATCGGCCGCAAGGAATTCCCGGGGCGCACCTGATGGCGGGCGATGTCGGAGACCCAGCCACTGTGGCAGAAGCGCTCGCGGACGTCGACGTCGTCGTGCACCAGAGCGCCAAAGTGGGCCTCGGCGTCGACTTCTTCGACGCGCCGGACTACATCCGCAACAATGACCTGGCCACGGCCGTGCTCCTGTCAGGCATGGCATCTGCAGGTATTGGCAAGCTCGTCCTGGCTTCGTCCATGGTGGTCTACGGCGAGGGCGCCTACACCGACGCGGCGGGCAGGCTGGTGCGCCCTGGCCCGCGCCTGGTGGAGGATCTGGAGCACGGAATCTTCGATCCCCGCGACCCTGCCACGGGCGAGCTGCTCCGGCCGGCGCTGGTCAGCGAAGACGCGGCCATGGATCCGCGGAACGTCTATGCCGCCTCCAAAGTGGCACAGGAAAATCTGGCTTCCGCATGGGCGCGCGCAACCGGAGGCACCGCCGTGGCCCTCCGCTACCACAACGTCTATGGCCCCCGCATGCCCAAGAACACCCCCTACGCGGGCGTAGCCAGTCTGTTCCGCTCTGCCTTGGCCCGCGGCGAGGCCGTGCGGGTGTTCGAGGATGGCGGCCAGCGCCGCAGTTTCGTCCATGTCCGGGACGTTGCCGAGGCGAATCTGTTGGCCATTGACGCGTTGGCAGGGGGCCGGATTGCCTCGGGCAGCCTGCGGGCGTACAACATCGGCGCCTCTGAAGTCCACACCATTGGGCAGGTGGCGGCCATCTTGAGTTCCGTGAGCGGGGCGCCCGAACCTGTGGTCACCGGCGGTTTCCGGCTAGGCGACGTCCGGCATATCACCGCGAGCTCCGCCCGGGCCCAGGCAGAGCTCGGTTGGATCCCCACGCAAGGTTTCGAGGACGGAATGCGCGAGTTCGCCACCGCGCCGTTGCGCGGGGATCCTAGCTAGGCCGGCGGCAAACGTCCCGGTTCCGTAAGGAAATCCGCCTGTCGCACCGGGCCTGCGGATTCTACGGTCAAAGGGTGGAGAAAGTGCAAAGCGGTTCGCGCGGCTCGAACGATGGCATCGGCATGGCCGGCATCCGCAAGGGACCGGCGGGTGACGACGGAGGCCCACCCGCCGCACTCGTGGACGTGGTGTTTCCGTGCCTCAACGAGCGTGCGGCCCTTCCCATGGTGCTCGGAGCCTTGCTGCCCGGGTACCGCGCAATCGTCGTGGACAACGGTTCAACTGATGGCTCCGGAGGGCTGGCCGCCGGTCTGGGGGCCACCGTGGTCGAGGAACCGAGGCGCGGCTTTGGCGCGGCAGCGCATGCCGGACTGCTCGCGGCCACGGCGGAGTTTGTGGCCTTTTGCGATTGCGATGGGTCGCTGGACCCCGCCCAGCTGGCCCCGATGCTTGACCTCGTCCGCACCGGTCGCGCCGACCTGGTGCTGGGTGCCAGGCGTCCGGCGTCCGGCGCTTGGCCGCTTCACGCCCGCTTGGCCAACCGGGCCCTGAGCTGGCGGTTGCGTCGGCCCACGGGGATCGCCATCACGGACCTTGGCCCACTTCGCCTTGCCCGGCGCAGCGCACTCCTGGGACTGGACCTCAGGGACCGGCGCAGCGGCTATCCGCTCGAGATGTTCCTCAAGGCCCACCGGGACGGCTGGCGCGTGGCCGAGGTCCCTGTCGATTATGCGCCGCGGCTGGGGAAGTCCAAGGTCACGGGGACACTCCGAGGAACCGTCACGGCCCTCAACGACATGGGGACCCAGTTGGCCGCCGCTTCGCAGCGGACTGAGGCGACGAAGGCCGCCGGACCGGCCGATGCCCACGGAGCGACGCCGTGAATCTCACCGTCGCCGTCATTGCCAAAGAATGCAGCCCCGGCAAGGTCAAGACCCGCCTCACTCCCCCGCTCAAGCCGGAGCAGGCCGCAGCCCTGGCCCAGACGAGCCTGAGCCAGACGCTGGAAACCGTACGGGCCCTTCCCGCGGCCCGGCGATTGCTGGTGTTTGACGGCACGCCGCACCACGCGGACGCTGCCGGTTTTGAAGTCTTCCCCCAAGGGGCCGGCGGCCTGGACGAACGACTGGCGGCCATCTGTTCGCTCACTGCGGGACCCCTGCTGATTCTGGGCATGGATACGCCCCAGCTACGATGCGAGCAGTTGGCCCCGCTGCTTGCGGACTGGGAAACCCCCGCCCCGGCACCCCGCCGCGCCTGGTTCGGCCCGGCGTCGGATGGTGGCTTTTGGGCGTTGGGCCTGTACACTCCCGACGGCGGCCTGCTCCGCGGGGTGGACATGTCCACCCCGCACACCGGGGCGCAGCAATGGGGCCGGCTGGCCGGAGCCGGCCTGCACGTGGGCGTGCTGCCCGTCCTCAGGGATGTGGACTACTTTCCCGATGCTGTGGCTGCCGCGTGGGAATGCAGCGGAAGCCCGTTTGCCCGCGCAGTGGACCTCCTGAGCGAGGGACTGCCGGCGGAATGGACAAGGACGGCGCCTTCCGACGCCGCACCCACGCCATGGGCTGCCTTGACATGAGCATCCACACAGTCCCGAGGGATCCCGGTGCCCGCGCCGATGCTTTTGCTGCGGGCTCCCGCCCGCGCGCCCTGTTTGGACCGGCTCTATTTGGCCAAGCGCTCTTCGGACAGGGCGGCTACGAGCCTTACGCCCGCAGCCTGCCCCACGGAGTGGGGCGACTGACGTTGCGACCGGAATCGGCCTTGCCGGAGGGCATCGGGCCAGTCCACTTCAACATGCTCTCCTGGTCCGGCCCGGCCACCACAAGTGAGCGCGAGCTGCTCCGCACCCTCCGCGGGCCCGTCCTCGATGTGGGTTGCGGCCCAGGCCGGATGCTGGAGGCCGCCCGGGAACTGGGCTTGGCCTCGATGGGTGTCGATTCGAGCCCCGCCGCCGTGAAGCTGGCCACCGAGCGCGGCGGCGCGGCCGTCCTGGGCTCCATCTTTGACCCCGTCCCGCACGAACGGGGTTGGGGTTCGGCCTTGTTACTGGATGGCAACATCGGCATCGGTGGAAACATCCGGATACTGCTGGAGCGTGTTTCCTCGTTGCTTGCCCCGGACGGCCAAGTACTGGCGGAAGCCGAAGCACCGGATTTTCTCGACGTGGCCTATCTGGCGGTGCTGGAGGATTCAGACGGACGTGCCAGCGCGGCCTTTCCCTGGGCCCGCGCAGGCAAAAAAGCGCTCGCGCGCCACGCGGCCCGGGCCGGGCTCAAGGTGGTTGCCACCCGGACCGTTCAGGACCGGATCTTCCTGACCTTGGAACGGCGGCCGTAAAGTCCGACGGCGGCCACAACAACGGCCGCGGCGACCGCCAGGACCACCCAGAAGACACCCAAGGCCAGCGCATAGTCCCCCTGCAGGACCGTGTTGTTCACGCCGCTGCCCGGCCCCCTCGGCTGCAGCACCTGCTGGGCACGGATCAGCGGGGCCGCGACCAAGGTCGCCACCGCACCCACCAGAAGCGCGCCGCGCACTATCCCCTGCTGGACAGGGGACAGCCCAAACGTGAACCTCGACAATCCGCTACCGACCACCGTTGTCACCGGGACCAGCATGCCGTCGTGCACCAACAACGCCACGGCAAGCCACGCTGCCACACCGATCAGCTGGGCGGGAGGCACGTTGGCCAGGAATCCGAAGAGCGCATACCCGAGGGCAGCCACGCCCAAGGCGCCAAGTGCTGCCCGCACCCACCAGAGAGTCTTGCGCCCTGACGATGCCGCTGCACCCACCAAGGGAAGCCGCATCAGATCACCTCCACTTTATGCACCCATTTGGTCTGCAGCACTCCCGGCCGACCTGGTGCGATGATGCGTGCCGGATAGCCATGGTCGAGGTCGAGTGGCTTGCCATTCAGCTCAAGTGCCAGCAATGTCTGCTCGTCCTGGCTGTATGCGGCGGGCATGAAGGAACGCCCATAGACGCCGCCCTTCTCCATGCTGGAAACCTGCAGCTCAGCATCTACGGGTGCGCCCACCGTTGCCATCAGGTCCCGGATCCGGACCCCACGCCATTGCGCCCCTTGGCTCCAGCCCTCCACGCAGGCGATGGGCAAGCCGTAGCTGTATTGCGGCAAGGCCGCGAGCTGCGCCAGCGTGAACGTCTTTTGGACCGATCCCGAGGACACTGTCAGCACCCAGTCGGGGGCCAGCGCAGCGTCCGCCACACCGGCCTGGGCTGCCGTCCTGTTGATGGGTACGGCCTGCGGGCCGGTATCCATGCGGCGCGGCGCGAAGAGGTTCAGGCCCGACAGCCAAGCGAACGACTGGCCGGCCGTCGTCAAGACGACGACGCCGGTGCCGGCGGTGAGTGCCGCAAGGAACCCCCGGCGGCTCCAGCCGTTCCCGGTTCCACGCTTCACCGCGGCCGGAACCGTTTTGCTGTCCGGCAAAACCTCCCCAACGTTGGCGGCGGTGGCGGCCGCGTCCGATCTACGGCTCCAATGAGCCAGGATGAGGGGCATCTTCACAGCGATGTGGAGCGCCAAAGATCCGATGATGACCCAGGCCAGCCAATAGTGGACATCCCTGAAGGAAAACGGCCACGCATACCACTGGAAAGTGTTGAGCAAGCCGATGGTGACTTCCACGAGGGAAGCGGCCACGAAGAGCGCAATCGAGGCGCGTTCGAGTGCATGCACCACGGATTTCAGCGGAGGCCAGCGCAAGAGTTCGGGGTAGACGGACCAAAGCTTGGCTGCCAGGAGCGGGATGGAAGCTATCCCGGTGGTGACGTGGATGCCCTGCGTAGCCACGTACAGCCACGCGGGACGGGTAAGGAAAACCATCCAAGCCGGCGGATCCTGCAGGAAGTGGCTGAACAGTCCGGTCAGGAAACACACAGTGAAGGCAAGGCCGAGCCAACGGCCCAGCACCACCGTCAGCCGCCTGCTGCGCAAAGGCGAAGAGAACCGTCCATTCACCGCTTCCATCCGCTGTTGGAGGAAAGTGGTCAATCTGTCCATACTTTGATCAGACCACCAAGACCCATCGGTCGTCCCGGTCCAGACCTTACGAAACGCAAACGGTCCCTTGGGTTCGTGGCCCCCGGCCCGCGAGTGATGCAGGATCAAAGGGTGAGCGAATCAATACCCCGGCGCGCGTCCGGTATTTCGGCTGCGGTGGCGCTCGCCTTGGTGGCCTTGCTCGCCGTCGTCGTCTGGTGGACGGTCACTGCGGATCCGTCGGCGGAGTGGGTTTCCCCCCTTGGCACGCTCGCGGCCTGGACCGTCTTCGTCCCGGCAGCACTGGTGGCGCGCCGGATCCCGGCGCGGTA
Source organism: Arthrobacter sp. SRS-W-1-2016 (assembly GCF_002009585.1). Classification (NCBI taxonomy): domain Bacteria; kingdom Bacillati; phylum Actinomycetota; class Actinomycetes; order Micrococcales; family Micrococcaceae; genus Arthrobacter; species Arthrobacter sp. SRS-W-1-2016. The sequence goes on from NZ_MTPV01000005.1 coordinate 59,355, forward strand.
CGCGGCCGCCGTCGTGCTCCTGGGCTCCCTCCTGGTGGGAATAGCAGCCATCGCCGCCCCGCCCGCCACCAGCAACGACTCCGCCCGCTATGCGTGGGACGGCATCGTTCAAAAGGCCGGGATCTCCCCTTATGCCCACGTTCCGGCGGACGAGGCGCTGCGGCCGCTGCGGCCGTCTTGGCTATTCCAGGATGCCGGGCCGGACGGAACGTGCCATACCAATCCCTTCCCGACCGGCACCGAGACCACATCCAATATTCCCGGCGGGAGCACCCTGTGCACGGCGATCAACAGGCCCACCGTACCGACCGTGTATCCCGCAGCGGCAGAGTTGTATTTCCTGGCGGTGCGGCTCATCCCTGGCTCCGAGGTGGGGTTCGTCGCCTTCCAGCTGGCCGGGCTGCTCCTCAGTCTCGCTGTGACGGTGGCGCTGCTTGCGTTCCTGCGCCGCACCGGCCGGCCCGCACACCAAGCGGTGTGGTGGGGATGGTCTCCGCTGGTCGCTTTTGAGGCCATCAATGGCGCTCACGTGGACGCGCTGGGCACCGCACTGGCCTTGGCGGCAGCATTGTTGTTGGTGGGCGGACGCACCCTGGCTTCCGGAGTGGCGTTTGGCGCGGCGGTTGCGACCAAGCTCATTCCCGTCATCAGCGCCCCGGCCCTGCTGTATCGGAGGCCGGTCCGCTTCGTCGCCGCGGCCACGGCAACCTTTGCCGTGACGTACGTCCCGTACGTGCTCGCCAGCGGCTGGGCGGTACTCGGCTATCTGCCCGAATACCTTCGATCGGAGGGCTATGACGGGCAGGACAGTCCGCGATTCACCTTGTTGAAGCTGCTGCTCCCGGCCGGTTGGGCAGGACCGGCCGCACTGGTGCTGCTGCTCGGCCTGGCCCTCTACGTGTGGCGGACCACCGACGCCGCCCGGCCTTGGGGCGGGCAGGTCTTGATGGTCGGAGGAACGCTGCTGATCGTGTCGCCGAGCTACCCCTGGTATGCGCTCCTGCTCCTGCCGTTCGTGGTGCTGAGCGCTCGTTACGAGTTCACGGCGATCGCTCCTGTGCTGGCACTGATGTATTTCACCGGAGCGGAACCCTACGGCCAATTGGCGGCGCGACTGGGCCTGGGCGCCGCCGTCGTGCTCTTGCTGGTAGCCGCCATGGTGAGGCGACGGTCGCGGCAATTCCGGTCGTCGATCACATGACGTCTGTGGAGCCATCTGATGTGGCCCCGGTGCGCACACCGTGCAAGCGCACGTCCCGGGCGCGGAATCGATCAAGTCCCGGAGCCGCGAGGGCCTGGCACAACTTCGCACGCAGTACGAAACTACCTGACTCCCCAACCGGCCCGGACGGTCCTAAGAACCCGGGCAGGAGTCTTCGATCAGGAACCGGGCAAGGCGGAGGGCACGCCGGCCGTAGGTGGCGCCATCGAGGACGGCCGCGGTGGCGTAGGCGCCGTTGAGGACGATGAGCAGTTCATCGGCGAGCTGCCCGGGGTCCTGCGCGCCGGCGTCGGACGCGAGGGATCGGAACCAGTCCCGCACTTGCTGCTTGTGCCCGACGGCGACGAGGTGCGCCGGGTGCCGCCCCTCGGGGAACTCGGTGTTGGTGTTGAGCATCGGACACCCGCGATACGCGGGACCGGCTGTGTCCCCCGCGAGCACTTCGAAAACCGCCATCAACTTGCCCGCCGGGGACGAGGCTTCCCCGGCGGCCTGCTCCATCCGCTCGAACCAGGCATCCGCGCGCCCCTGCACATAGGCGGTGGCCAGGGTGTCCTTGGTGGGAAACTGGCGATAGATCGTGGCGTTGCCCACGCCGCACTCCTTGACCACGGTGTCCATCCCGACCGCCCTGATCCCCTGCTGATAGAAAAGGCGCGTCGCCACCTCGAGCACATTGCGCCGGTTCTCCTCGCCACTCCTGCGTGCCACGGAAACCACACTCCTTCTGAAACCTTCGTCCGCTGTTGCCTTTGTTGCCTTGCATCCAGTTTGACAGACGGATCGTTCCGTCACAAACTATTTGAGAACGATCCGTCACATCTGATCGACGCCCTACTTACGGGAGAACCCCATGAGCTCTTACAACTTCGCCGGGAAGCACGTCCTCGTCATCGGAGGCACCTCAGGCATCGGACGCGCCGTCGTCGAGCACGCAGCGGCACAAGGCGCCCGCGTCACGGCCGCCGCGCGCAATACCGGGAGTGCCGACCTCCCCACAGGGGTGGCGATTGAGCACGTGGACCTCACCTCCACGTCCTCGGTCGAGTCCCTGTTCGAACGGATCGGGGCCTTCGACCACTTGGTGCTCTCGGCCGGCCCCGGCGCCATGGGCGGAATCCGTGAGCTGAGCTCCGAGCAGGTGCGGCCCTTCATGGACATCAAGTTCTGGGGCTACTACGAAGCGGTGCGCGCGGCAGCCGACCGCATCGCCAAGGACGGATCCATCACCCTTGTGGGCGGGGCCGCCAGCCGCAAGCACGCTCCGGGGCGTCCCATGATGGCCGCAATCAACGCGGCGCTCGAGGCCTTCGGCAAAGCCAATGCGATCGATCTCGCCCCGATCCGCGTCAACGTGATCGCCCCCGGCCTGGTGGACACCCCGGCCTACGCCGGAATGCCCGAAGAAATACGCGAAGGCATGCTTCGCGGCTACGCGGCGAGCGTGCCGGCCGGCCGTGCCGGGCTGCCTTCGGACGTGGCCACCGCGGCCACATTCCTCATGGGGAACACCTTCATCACGGGCACAGTCCTGGACGTCGACGGCGGAGTCCACGTCAGCTGATTCGCCATCCGACCCGCCCTCGGCTCCGATCCTGAAAGACGTACAAACCTTCCATGACCCCCTCCCGCACTCTCGTCGTCGTTGCCCATCCTGATGTGGAAAAATCCAGGATTACCGCACACCTCGCCGCAGCCGCCAAGGACGTCGAAAACGTCACCGTCCATGATCTCTCAGCCACTTACCCGGACCGGCGCGTCGACGCCATCCGGGAGCAGGGGCTTCTGCGCGAGCACGACACCATCGTGTTCCAGTTCCCGTGGCATTGGTATTCCGTTCCGGGCGTCCTCAAAGAATGGATGGACCAGGTGCTCACCTACGGGTTCGCTTACGGTTCCGGCGGAGACGCGCTCCACGGAAAGCGCCTGCGCCTGGCCATCTCGACCGGCGGTCCGGAGTCGTCCTACGCGCCCTCGGGAAACAACCGCTTCACCATGGCCGAGCTATTGCGGCCCATGGAAGCCACCGCGCACCTTTGCGGCTTGGAGTTGGAGGAACCGCTGGTCCTGCATTCGGCTGCGCGCGTGACGGATGAAGAATTGGCGGCCCATGCGACCCGCTACCGGGAACTGCTTTCGGCTGTTCCCGCAACTGCCGGCCGCTGACCGGCCCCCCGTCCTGGCGAAAGTCTGCCAGACCCTGGGGAATCCCGGAGCGGAACCGAAGGGCCCCTCACCCTCCGTCTGGCGACCTGGCCAGCAAAGCCCAGCGGCGCACCGGGATCAGTAACGGCCGGACCGGCATTGCCGAGCCACGCCATGAAGTCCTTCCGGGCAGCTTCCATTTCGGCCGGATCCGGATGCCCGGCGCCGTGATAGGGGATCTCCCGCAGCACCGCCAGCGTACCCGGCCACTCCGACGGCCCCTCCCAAACTCCGTGAAGGGATACGTAGCCGGTACTCAGCTCTGCTCGGGCAGGGCCGTGTCCTTTGAGATCGGCGCCCGCTCGGGCTTCTCTTCGCCCCAACGGGCAGACCCGAGCCAGCGGATCACGGCCGTCAGCTTGTCGCGCAGTTCCTCCACCCCGATGTCGACGCCGGGAGTCAGGCTCCGGTCAATCTCCCGAGCCTGGACAAGGGCCGCTTTCCCCAGCTCCGAAACTGCGACCCTTTGCGAACGCCCGTCCAGGCGGCTACGTTCCCGGGTGATGTGCCCGTGCGCCTCAAGCCTGGAAAGTGTCTGTCCCATGGTCTGCGCCTGCACCTGGACTTTGGCCGAAAGCCTGGCCTGGACCATGGCCCCTTCCGCATCGAGAACTTCGAGCGCGATAACGCCCGCATGGGTCAGGCCCAGGACGGCAAGCTCCTCGTTCCAGGCATGCTCGACCAATCGCGCTGCCGTTGAGAGCAACCGTGGAGTCGTCCAGTCGTTTAGGTCCGGCATGGTCCCACCATAGTAAGCCTGCTTCCTATGTGCAGGCTGAGTAATCCTTCATACCGTGATTTGCAAAGACCTTAGCCTCACCCAGTAGCCAGGAAATGAGCGGTCCTGGCGTTGGGCGGGCTCGGAAAGAATCCTCCGCATCGCCCGTTATGCTCGAGACATGTCGCCGGACCTCTATCTTCCCGAGTTGATCAGCTCCCTGGACCGTCTTAGCCTCCTGGCACGCCAGCCCGAGGACGTTCTGACTCGTCCCGTGCCGGCTTGTCCCGGCTGGAACCTCAAGGATCTCTTCGGGCATCTGGGTTCCATTGAACGTTGGGCGGGCGAAATAGTCCTTTCGGGCAAGGTCGCCGAAGAACCGGTCCCACCGGCCACCGGCGCCGTAGCGTGGTTCCTCGAGGGCGAGGACGCTTTCCTCGGGACGATGTCGGCGCTCGATCCGGAAGAACCATGCTGGAACTTCGGCCCTCCCCCGCGCACGGCCGGGTTCTGGCGTCGACGCCAGGCGCATGAACACGCCGTGCACCTCATCGACGCCTGCCAAGCATCGGGCTTGGCGGACCCCACTTTCTCAGCCGATTTCCTGCTCGACGGAATCGACGAGATCCTCACAATGTTCACCCCGCGCCAGCTCCGCCTCGGACGGATGCCCCAGCCAGAGGGCGCGGTGACCTTCGAGGTAGCCGGGGCCGGCCGCTGGAAAATCGGCGAAGGGGACGCCAAAGCTTCGATTTCCTCGACGCCGGTTGGGATGTACCTGGGTCTCTGGGGCCGCTCCAACCTCGCAGAATCAGCGTCCATCGAAGGGGACAAGGCCCTCGCGGTCCGCGTCCTGCGAGGTCCGCTCACCCCCTGACCACCAGGCTGCCGGCATACGGCGCATCGTGGACCAGCTCGTCGAAGTGGATCCAGTCCAGTACCTCCCCGGCTACGAACCACTGTCAACGAGCAAGAGCGAAGGCGACCATGAGTGTTCAACAGAAAAACGCCCCTACGCTGCGGCGGCATATCCTTCCCACCGAGTTGGGTCCCTGCATGGTGCGCGTCCAGCAGGGCACCCACGGGCCGAGGGCCGAATCCGGCACCCCGGAGGTCTACCTTCACGGAGCCGCGGGGTCATGGACAACTTTCCAATCACTGCTTGCCAGGGCAACGGCCCATGACCGGGTTTTGATCGACCTGCCGGGCTGGGGCGAATCCACGGCAGGCGCCCGGCGTGAACAATTCAGCATCGAGGCGATGGCACGCGCCGTCGTCGGGGCACTGAGTGCGCTCGGCTACAGGCGGTGGAAACTCGTGGGCCATTCCATGGGAGGTTTCCTGGCCTTGCACATGGCTGCGGCATGGCCGGAGGAGACCGCCGGGGTAGCCGCCATTTCGGCCACCACATTCAGTGTGTCCGACGCCTGCGGCGCGCCACTCCGCGGCCTCTACAAATTCCCGGCGTTCACCGGCATGCTTCTGGCCATGCGCTCCATGGCCGCCCTCGGCGCGGCAGGGACGGCTGTGGTCCGTACCATCGCCACCACGCCCCTGATGCGGCCGCTGATGTCCCCGTTCTTCGCAGATCCTGCAGCCATACCCCCGGCCGTGTTCAGGGAGCTCGGCGACGATGCCCGGCCCGCCAGCTTCTCCGCTGCCGCCCGGGCCGCCGCCCACTACGATTTCGGCCAGTGGCGCGGCATCCTCTGTCCGGTCCTGGCGATCCGGGGCGACAGGGATGTGTTCACACCCGAGTCCGACCTGGCCCGGTTGGCTGTGGTGGTCCCCCAAACCCGCTTGGCGACTTTTGCGCGCTGCGGCCACTTCGCCCACATCGAGCAGCCGGATCACGTTCACCGGCTGATCGACGAATTGTGGTCCCGGTGAAGAGTCCCGGGCGCGCGAACGGTCCGTGCTACTTCAGCAGGTGCACGGCTGTCGTTTCGGTGTCAGTCGGATCTGGGGTCGGATTGGCGTAGATCTCCAGGAGTGCCCGGCAGACTCCCTATGATTCGCCGCCATCCACGCCTCGATCGCCTTGTACGCCTCGGTCATGCGGTGGTACGGCCCGTGGTGGACTGCCACGGCAGCTTCGCCTCCCGGCGTTTCGCTCGCGTACACCTCGCCCGCTGTTTCGAAGGTGCGGGTGACTTCGACGCCGAACCGACTTCGTCCGGCGCGATTTTGCGCCGGACGGCGGCCAGCGTGCGCGGGAGGACAGCCTGGACGGTGACGGTAACCGACATGCAGGGAGTCCGTTAGTACTTGTCCGCGGAGTCGACGGATTCCCCGACGGTGACTTCGGGGGCCACGTTCGGATCTCCGCCGACCGAGCCGATGAACGCCTGAATTTCGGAGGCCCCGAAGAATTTCTGGAATGCCTCTGTCGATTCCCATTCATCGACGACGAGGACAAACCCGTCCCCCACCGCGAACTGATGGTGGATCGCTCCTGCCGCCCGGCCGCGCTCGCCCCATTGGCGGTACTCGTCCGCGCGTTCCTCAAGCGATTTTGCAAAAACGCTCGTGTCACCGGAAATCTTGGTCGCAATGATGACTGACATGATGTGACCTCCTAAGGCCTGGACTCAGCTCGTGGCAGCCGGCCACGCGGCGATGCGCCTGAACGGTCTGACACGTGAAAGACCATACTCACTCCACCCGGTTACCGCCCGAGTGGCCGCTACCTGTCATTCGCCGCGATCCGTCGAGGGTTCTCTAGTTAGTGAACCCGGATAGGATCTCGGGGTACCCAGCTTCCCGAACCATACTGAAAGAACCGCATGCCGCACCTTGATCCTGCCCTCCCGCTCCGCACCTTGCCGCAGATGCTCCTGGACGTTGCCGCCGTCGAGCGCAATATCGGCATCAAAGAGGGCTGGACACGTGAGCACGGCATGGTGCTGGCCCCACACATCAAGACCACCATGACAGGTGAGATTGTCCGCCGGCAGCTGCCCGGTTCCTGGGGCGTGACCGTGGCGACAACCGCGCAGGCCGCGCAGGCCATCGAGTGGGGAGCCGCCCGGATCCTCATCGCGAACGAGGTACTGTTCCGCGGCCACCTCGAGCAGTTGCGGGCCTGGCTGGCCGCCTCGCCGGAACTGGAAATCTACTGCCTGGCCGATTCGGCGGCGGGTGTCCAGGCCATGGCCGAGGTATTCGAAGAGTCGCCACAGGCCCTGAAGGTGCTGATCGACGTCGGAACTCCCGGCGGCCGCACCGGGATCCGCACCGCGGCCGAAGCCGGGCCGCTGGCGGCGGAGATTCGCGCGGCCAGCGGGCTGCTGCTGGCCGGCGTCAGCGCCTACGAGGGCGTGGCACCGAACACCCGGACGGATGAGAACCTGGCCGGGATCGATTCGCACTGCCGCTTGGCCCGCGACATTTTCGATGAACTGCACCCCATCTTCGAGGTGGAGCTCCCGGTCTTCACCAACGGCGGCTCGGCGTTCCAGGACCGTGCGGCCGCTTTCCTGCCGCAGAACGCCTCCGTCAATGTGCTGCGTTCAGGCTGCTACGTAGTGCACGACCACGGCACCTACGAGAGCGTCTCGCCAGTCCCCGGCCTCACCGCCGCAGCGGTGGTGCGGGCTTTGGTCATCTCCGCCCCGGAACCCGGGCGCGTGGTCCTGAACGCGGGCAAGCGCGAATTGGCGTACGACGCCGGCCTGCCGGTGATCGTTTCCCGGTACCGCGATGGGGCCCTCCTGCATGCCGGTGCAGGCGCCACGCTGACCCGCCTCTTCGACCACCACGCCATCGTTGACGATGCCGAAGGGCTGCGGGTCGGCGACATCGTGGACCTGGGTATCTCCCATCCTTGCTCGCTGTTCGACCGCTGGCGCGAAGTCGTGGCCGTCAGCAATGACGCCGTCGAGACCTGGCGGCCTGTGTTCTAAACGGCCGGTTCGACGCCGCTTAAGGGGTCTCACCGCCGCTGCGGGACCCGTACGAACGCGAGCCAGACCTGACACCCGACATTGTGGACGTGCAGCCACGGCTGGACCGCATCCTGACGGCGCTGATCGACGGGTTCGCCGGCCGCAAAACCCGGGATTGAGGGTTTCGTGGAGCAACTAGCCCTACTGCTTGGTTTCCCAGGGGAAAGATGCAACACGCCTCAGCGCCTTCTGAATCTCCCCGGCTTGGGATTCAAGCCCGAGGTCCGCAACATGTGCCAAGCCGTAGGTGAGCCACCTCCGCCCGAACTTCCCCTGTTCCAGGGTCAGGACAGGCTGCCTGGACAGAGCCAGAGCCCTTAAGACACGCTGGCGAGGCGTCGGGCGCCAATCGAACCATCCCTGGATCAGCTCTGCCAGCAGTCGGAGAATGATCTCCGCCATCATTTCATCGCCTCCCGGATAGGGCCCTGCGACGGATCGCTTGGCATTATTATCTGCCCTGTTCTTGCCTGTCGGGTGCTCTTCTGCCCACGTCCTCACGCTTCAATGACCTAAACACTTTTGCAGAGGGCGTACCTTTTCCGTGGACACAGACGATTAAAAGAGTGCGTACCCAACCGAGTCAGCCCTCGCGAAGCCCGCATGACAACGGCGCGCCGTAAAACCCGGGAAAGAACACATCAATGACACTCACTGCCGAGGCCGTACACACGCTAGAAGAGATCGCCGTCCGCTTCAGCCCCGATGGCATCCCGTTGGCCGTCCGATATGACGGCAGCATCTTGGCCGTGGATCCCGACGCCGACGCCGCGCACTGGTTCGGGCGCGGAGGTTGGCCGGATGGCAGCGACCCGGCCGCCAACGACAGCGAAGACTTCGCATCCGTTGAACACTGGCGGGTACAGGTCCGCCGCAACTCCAACTCCGCATTGCGTACTTTCCATCTGCAGCGGAATCCGAGCTCCCCGGACTGGTTTCTGGCCGAAGTCACCGACGCGACCTCGGCGTTCAGCCCGTAATCCCTGCACTCCGCTCACGCCATCAACCGGCCCACCTATGCCCACGCCATCCTTACGAGCGATGAGTTGGTCGCACAGCTTTTGGCCTGACGCCTACAATCCGAGCTTGAGCGTCTCCGTCCTCATGGAAGCGTGCGCCCGGTCAATGCAGCCGCTGTTCCCAGTCAGTCGGGACGCGTGAGGCCGGGCCCGGAACGCTTTGATCGAGAGGATGATGCGCCGGTGGTTCAAGCTGAGGTCCGGCGAAAAATGCCGAGTCCGGATAGTTGAAGAACCAGTCCTCGCCCGGTTCAAAGCTGCGGATGACCGGGTGGCCGCTGGATTGCGCATGGGCCGTGGCGTGTTGCCCGGGCGAGTTGTCGCAGCAGCCGATGTGCCCGCACTGCGCGCAGCGCCGCAAGTGCAGCCACCAGCCCCTGTTGGCCTCGCATTCAACACAGCCCGGCCCGCTGGGTGGAATCGAAACGTCGATTCCTTGATATGCATTCATTGCGGCTTTCCCTCGCATTGGAGTGCCTCTAGGCCACCCACTACTTTACGCCCACAGCCATTCCGCGCCGAAGGAATGTCGGCATCGTCGTCAGCGCCGCCCACGGGCCGGATCCACATCCAGTGCGGCACGGTCCCACTGTCCCGTTTCAGCCGCCGCCTCGTAGGTGGATTGCAGGAACCGCAACAGCGTCTTGTCAGCGTCCGACGCCGTTCGGACGTTCTCGTACGGGAGGAGGTACAACTTGCCATCGCTGCTATAGAAGGCGCCATCGGCGTCGTTGACATATTCGGCGTAACCGGCCGGCTCTGGATAAGAGTATGCATAGAAGGCTCCTTCGTCCCCTCCCCCGGGCCAAAACCCACAGCTGCTGAGCTCGTGGGAATAGCCCTCCACCATCACCCAGTCGGCGCAGTTCGGGACACCACCGGGATGAATAGGCGCGCCCCGCCCGGAGAAGCGGGAGTGTGCCAAGTCCATGCCTCCCCAGAAGAAATGGACGGGACTGGCTTTGCCCCGGAATCGCGACCTGAATTCATTCAAAACCCGGTCCGACTGGACTAATTGCCTCCAGAACAACCGAATAGCCTCCGGGTCGTAGGAGGCATGCTGAAAGTCTTGGGCAAAGGGTATGGCCGGGTCCACTTCGTTCGGAATGCCGCGGATGGTCGCCTTGATACCGAGCCTACCCAAGGCTTCGAATACTTCGGAGTGGAATTCGGCCACCGACTTGGCTTCGAGGACGACGGATGCCGACGTCCCGTTGCTGGCACGTATATGCAGCCGATGGTCAAGGAAATCGAATTCGATGTCGTACGCACCGCCGGCGTACGGGATCGCTGACGTGGTCAGTCCGCGCGGGGTGACGTACAACGTTACCTGCCACCAGTGGTTCAACATCGGGGCATGCGCCATACGGATTTTTCCCACAATCTGGGTCCACATGTGCACTGTCTCCCTGGTTGGGGTCCACTCATCGGCGCGAAGCTCGGGCCATTCCGGGTGAGCCATCTCACAATTGTGCCACTCCTGCCGGCCGGACCGCCGGGGATTCTCCGACGCTTTCCCATCGCCCGCCCCGGTCGAGGGCGCGTAGGCTCGGCGCTATGACTATCAACTCTTCATCTGACCGTGTCCGCCGATCGGGTGGCTGGCTGCCCGAGCGACAGGACGAGCTTGAGGCTTGGATTGCCGGCCACCGGGAACGGGCGGAGGCCCGGGGCGACGATGCTCCTCTGCATCCCGTGATCGCGGAGTTCAAGGAGCTTATCGCCGGCGATCCGGTTGTCCGCCTCTACATGACAGATATGATCGAGCAGGTTCCCAAGTCGAAGCCCTACCGCAAACGGCACCTGACAAGCGTTGACCAGATGCTCCGGCTGATCAACGAGGTGCTGACGACCGCCCCGGAGTTCAGCGAAGGTGGCATGGTCACCACGCCGTTGACAGCGATCCTTGACTGGACCATGGGAACCGAGGCCGGGTTCGCCGCCCATCGCGATCCTCGAATCGTCGCCATGTTCCGAAAGATACTGAATGCCTGGTGCGAGTTCCTAAGCAGCGAGGACTCGCTGTACGTGCTGAACGACTCGCCGTCCGGCTGGATGTCGGAGAAGGCGCGGCAGGTTGTCGGGATGGACGACTATGAACATGATCCCCTCGCCGAGCACTGGGGTTTCACGTCGTGGAATGATTTCTTCACCCGCCGCCTCACCTCGACCTCCAGACCCGTTGCTGCACCCGAAGACGACAAAATCATCGTCAGCGCCTGCGAATCGACCCCCTACAAGATAAGCTCCGACGTTCAACGCCAGAGCCGGTTCTGGGTCAAGAACCAGCCTTACTCACTCGAGGACCTGCTCGCCCGGGATGAATCGGTGGAGCACTTTGTTGGCGGGACGGTGTACCAGGCGTTCCTGAGCGCACTGAACTATCACCGGTGGCACGCGCCCGTCGCCGGAACGATCGTGAGGGCGTACCTCAAGGACGGTACATACTTCTCCGAGGCAGAATCAGAAGGGCCCGACGCCGTCGAGCCGACCCTCTCGCAGTCATACCTGGCCCATGTCGCGGCACGCGCGATCATCCTGATCCAGGCCGACGACCCAGTCATCGGCCTCATGGCGGTGATACCCGTGGGCATGGTCGAGGTCTCGTCCTGCGTCATCGATCCGGAGATCGTCCCGGGCCACCACGTGAACAAGGGCGACGAATTGGGGTACTTCCAGTTCGGCGGCTCCACAGAGTGCCTCGTTTTCCGGCCCGGCGCTATCGACCAGTTCGCTCTCACCGCGATCCCCCAACCGCAGAATCCGCACGCACCCCTCGTGCCGGTCCGGTCGAAGCTTGCCACCGCCAGGCATGAGGAGAACGCATGATCAATGCCGACGCCGCGTCGCTGGAGGCAATCGGTGTCAATCCGCTGGATCCGGGGTCGCGTGCTCCCGCAGCTCGCGCCGCCCGGGATCAGGGCCGTCGCCTCGCCGCGGAGCTCGACAACTTCTGGAACTGAGTTCTGCTAGCCGTCCCCCGCGATGGAGAGGATAATCCGCCGTGGTGACTCTGGCGTTCGCCCTGCGCCGGGACTTCCCCTGGCCGAGAGTTCCCGGTTATATCCTCGTCCAGGCTGCCGGGGCGGCGCTCGCGTCCGCCACGCTCCTGGCCGTGTTCGGCCACTACGGCAAGGACGGGATGACCGTTCCGGGCCCGGAATTCACCGATTTTCAGGCTTTCACCCTGGAAGTCCTGCTGACTGCGGGACTCGTCAGCACCGTGCTCGCCGTCGCCTCCGGGGCGCAGAACGTCGGCGCCTTGTCGGCATTCGGAATCGCCGCTTACATCGTCATGGCCGGGCTTTGGTGTGGCCCGGTCAGCGGAGCGTCGATGAACCCAATCAGGTCGTTCGGCCCCGACCTGATCACAGGTGACTTCAGCCGATACTGGATCTACGCCACCGGTCCGATCGGTGGGGCCCTCCTCGCAGTCGCCATAGCGCATGTCCTGCGGGGCCGGGGCGGCAGGGCCGCCGCCGAAAAAGCCGCCCAGGGCTCCCTGAGCGGCTGAGCCGGGGAGGGCGGACTGGTATGCGCACAAGCGATGGGGAAACCGCGGCCGGACGGCTCACCGCGAATCGGCGTTTGGCAGCCGTGGCTGCGGCGGCTGTGGCCGCCACGATCGTGGCGGCGTTCCTGGTCAACCAGCCGCGGGCCGGCGTCGACGGTCCGCTGCCATCGCCTCCCGGGCCGAGCATCCCGACGACCTCGTCCCAGTCTCCTTCGAGTCCAGGTTCGCCGCCGCCGTCGAGCCCTTCCGGTGTCCCGGGCGATCCGATCAGGCTGATCGGATCGACAATCCCGGTTGGCGCAGCAGCACTGTGGCCGGATGTCACGTTTCCAGTGGCGCCGAGCGCGGGACGCTCAATAGCCCAGGCCGGATCGGTCATCGTGGAGGCGGGATTGCAGGGCAGCACCTTGGTGGTGGCCCACAGCTCCGATTCGGGAGCCACCTGGACGAGCAACCACGTTGAGCTGGCGACCCCGGTGCCGTACGTCGACGTGTCGCTGTCCGGTGATGGCAAGCACTGGATCGTCGGACCGCCGCACGAGGGAGGCGCGACAGAGTCGAGCTACACGGGCGCTTACGTCTCGACGTCGGGCGGTGCCCTGAAGCGGTTGTCCCTACCGGGTCAGGCATCGCATGCCGCATGGGCCGGATCCGCCCTGCTCGTCAGCGGCGGATCGATGGACACCCACTTGTGGTCGAGCACCGATAACGGGCATTCCTTCACCGACATCAGCCCGAGCGTCCAAGGATCGGTGCCGCCACCGGGGTATCAGGGCGCCCCGTCGGTCTCGCTGCTGCAACTGGGCAGCGGGGTCGCAGCTGTCGCACTAGCACCGAATGGAACCGGAAGCACTGCGACCGTCTACGTGACGCATGACGGCGCCACGTTCAAAAAGGGCGCCTCGGCGGAGCTCCCGAACATCGCCCCCGGGCCGCTCAACGGCCTCGCCAGCACCTACGGCAGCGACGCCGCCATCGTGACCAGCGCCGTACAGCTACTCAAGGTCACCGCCGACGCCCAGTTCCAGCCGATCGCGACGTCGGGGATCCCCTTAGGGGCTAACTCGCTCGGAATCCAATTCCGAGACGCCGCCAAGGGCCTCGTCGACGCGACCAAGACCACCTGCACTGACGGGAAGACCGGCTGCACCACACTCACCACCCGGTACACCACCGCCGACGGCGGCACCAACTGGACCCCGGCACCTTAGAGGATGCGCTCGGCGATGCGGTCGGCGACGCGCAAAGCGTTGGCGATGATGGTCAAAGTCGGATTCACCGCGCCGATGGAGGGCATGAAACTGCCGTCGACGACGTAGAGGTTGTCAAGGTCGTAGGCTTTGCAGTCCAGATCCAGGGCTGCAGCCGCGGGGTCGGATCCGAAGCGGACCGTTCCGGCCTGATGGGCGGTGGCTGCGATGTCCATGTCCTTGTGGGGGTAGATGCTGCGCGCGAAAGAAGTCGAACGTGCATCGAGTCTGTTCAGGACGCCGTCGAACGCTTTCCGAAGTCGTTTGACGCCCTCGGTGTTGTTGTCGGGCTGAAGTGCCAGCTGCACGGACCCGTCGGCGCGCAGCGTCACCCGGCTCTCGGGCAAGGGAAGGTCTTCCCCCGCCAACCAGAAGTCGAGCGCGTGCGACGCGACCGCCCCGAAAGCGGCGGACGGTCCAAGCCCGAACGGCTTGGGCGCTTCCGCTTTGATCTGCCAGTCGTCCGATTTGCCCAGCATCTGGACATTCCCCATCGGATATTCCCATTCCGCGCTGGGACCGTAGAAGTCGTTCAGGGCCAATGTCTTCTGGAACACGGTGGGATTGGGGTCTTTTGACACGGCCATCAAACCGACGTTGTTATGCCGCATGTAATGCCTGCCAACGACGTCGGAACTGTTCGCCAGCCCGCGGGGGTGCCGCTCGTTGGCTGACTGAAGCAGCAGCACCGTTGAAAGGATCGATCCGGCTGAAAGGACCACGATGTCTCCGACGAAGGTTCGGGCGCTTCCGTCCTCCATGGTTGCGTGGACCCCCGTGACGGTGCGGCCGGTCTCATCGGTTGTGAGGCGCTGGACGGTGGCCCGGGTGATCAGGGTCAGGTTTGGGTGCGCGGCCAATGCGGGGCTCACGGCCGCGGTTTCGGCATCGGACTTGGCGCCCAGGAGGCAAGGGAAGCCGTCAACCCGGTCGCAGCGGATGCACACGGAGCCAACCGCGGCAGTGCCGTCCGGGTTTTGATCCAGATTGATGCCCAGGGGCAGGTGGAAAGGGTGGAGTCCGAGTTTTTCGAGCCCTTCGGAGAGTTCCTGGATCCGTGGTTCGTGCTTCACCGGCGGGTGCGCATAGTCGCGGCTCGATGGCCCGGCGAAGGGATCCTCGCCGTGCAGGCCGTGGACCATGAACTGGTGTTCAGCCTGGACATAGTAGGGTTCAAGATCTGCATAGCTGATGGGCCATGCCGGCGAGATCCCGCCGTGGTGGCGGATTTGTCCGAAGTCTTCCGGGGTAAGCCTGAAAAGCGCAGCCCCGTAGACCTTCGAATTGCCGCCTACGTAATAGTGCAACCCTGGATGGAACGGTTTGCCGGTCCGGTCGTAGAAGGTTTCGGCTGCTGTGTAGCGGCCCTTGGCGAACACCTCGCGGGAGTCCCAGTTGGCCCGCTCGCGCTTGAGGTAATCGCCCCGTTCCAGGAGCAGGATCCGCTTGCCGGTCCTGGCCAGTCTGCCGGCAAGGGTGCCGCCGGCGGGTCCGCTACCAATGACGACGACGTCGTAGGCGTCACCCGCGTCGGTGGAGTGCGCGTTCACAGGCCGACGCTCCCCTGCATGATGCCGCCATCGACGAAGACGGAAGTCGAGGTCACATAGGCGGACGTGTTGGAGGCAAGGACAACGGCCATGCGGGCGATTTCCTCCGGCTTTGCCATGCGTCCGAGCGGTATGGCAGCATTCAGGGACTTCAGCTTCCCGGCATCAGCCATGGTGGAGGCATTGATGGGAGTTTCCACCGCGCCGGGGCACAGGTTGAGGACACGGATACCGTGCTCGCCAAGTTCAACACCGGCCGTGCGCGTGAGCATCCTCATCCCGCCTTTCGAGACGCAATAGGCGGTGTTGCCGGGCATCGGCCAATCCTCGTGGACGGAGGAAATGTTCAAGATCACCCCGCCACGGCCTTGGAGGATGAACTGCTTCGCCGCCAGTTGGGTGCCGAAGAAAGCGCTCTTGAGGTTGATGTCGAGTACTTTCTGGTACTGCTCCTCCGAGGTTTCCAACACTGAGGTCCGGGTTTCGATCCCGGCATTGTTAACGAGCACATCCAAGCTGCCGAAGGCTTCGACTGCCTTTTGCACGAGTGCCTGCAAACCCGCGAGCGAGCTGATGTCCGCTTCGAGTCCGACAGCTTTCCCGCCAGCCTCCTCGACGCGGGCGATCAAGGATGAGGTCTCTTCGGGGTGCGCTACGTAGTCGATGACAATGTTGGCGCCCTCGGCCGCCGCGGCGAGCACGATCGCTTCACCGATTCCACTGTTGCCGCCCGTCACTATGACTGTCTTGTCTTTCAGGAGCATGGCTGTATTCCGTCCTGTTGAGTTCTCCGGCTGATGCCAGGCGCTTGAACCGGATGATGATGGTCCGGGAGCGTCCGGTGTGGATGTAGGGCTCATGGTACCCAGTCCAGCTGGATGCATATGGGGTGGCAGCCACAACGGTCCAGCCGGGCGCGACACGCCACCGGAGCCGGCACCCCTTTGGGGCTCGCTTCAACTCGCGGTGAGGAAGCTCTTCATGGCTGGTGGAGTTTGGCTCAAGGATCCCCTGCATGGGCTTTGCTTGGACCTCCGGAAGGCGTGCGATGCAACAAGGCCAACGCCCGCGTAACCGACATGTCCGCCCGGGCGACTATCAGGGCTGTCAGCAAGGCAGCGGCAACGTGCGTGTCCAGCATCAAATCCGGTGAGTGCCCGGACGAAACGAAAGGCACTGCGGTCAACTGCCCAGGCTGAAATCCCGTCACCCCATGCTGATGCTGGGCGGGTGCCGGAACCGTGAAGTTTCCGGAGAGCCGGTCGAAAGCCAGATGCAGAACCTGCTGGGTCACGCCGCAGAGGATGAGCAACAACCAGTTCGGCAGATATATCCGGGACACCAGCGAGGCGCACATGCTCAGCAGAGCCGTCAATGCGATCAGCACCGGGGCTCCGGGAGATACTCCACCTGAGACCAGGTGGGCTGCCAGCCCCAGTCCGACCGCCGCCGGCCCGACTTCCCACCCCGGGAATCTTCGACGTCCATGGGATTTCTGCTCATCCACGCCCGGTCTCTCCGTTCCGTCGTTGGACGGGTTCCGCTCTCCTCCATGGTGGCGCCGTTTCTCACCCGAAGGAAGGCTTTCCGGGGCACTTTCACCCGATTGCCGCCTGCGCTCCCGCTCAGTTCAACGATGTGTCGGCATCGGCGAGACCCACGCAATAATCATCGGTTGTTTGAGAACAGCGACGGAGAGCGCGCATACCCGCACCCATTGGAACTTTTCAGGGTGAGTGCTTCGTGATCCTGATCTCGGCGTGGGCGTCCGAAGACCCGACGGTTCCCGAGGGGAGAGCGACCTGGGCCGACACAGGCCCAACCACAAAGTAGATCAGCTCCATGTGTGGGCTCCCGCATGAAAACGAAACACTCACCTTGGAACTGCTGCTGGAGCCTTGCTGGGAAACAGTCAGCAAAGCCTGGGGTGCGCCTGCGCAGGCCGCGGTCACCGAGTAATCCCCGCTGCCCACGGCGTTATACCCGACTGCGAATGCCGATGGTGGGCCGGTAAGTCCTCCCGATCCCTCAAGCACCGTTCCAGCGGGCTTGAGCCCCATGACTTGCTGGAGGTCAGCCGCTGTCGAAGAGGCCCCAGTCAGCGCTGCCGGGCTTGTCTCGGATTGTGGCGAGTAGGAACACGCGCTCAGACCGGCTATCAGCAGGACCGACGTGGCCGTAGCCGCGGCTGGCACTGGACGGCCTTCCATGCAACGGTCCCGCCGATTTACACCTCTCCGGACCTTTGACGCCATCATGGTTGCCCCCCACACGCCTATTTGGCTGAATTGAACAAACAGTAGCCCCTACCCAGGCGCGGCGGAAGCGGCATCCTGTTCAGAGCCAGGCTAATTCCCGGATCTAGGATCTGGATCGACTTTGTCTTGCCAGGAATCGCGTCCAAAGCACGTGGACAAGTCCAGTGCCACGTGCTGACATGAAGGCATGCAGCCCTCGGCGCGCGATAAGCGGATCCGGATCTGCGGCGGACTGGTCATCATGGCCTTGGCGATCCTCTCGCTGTTCATGGTTTTCGCGTCCGGCCGCGAGCATTGGGCTGATATTCCTCTGGATGCCTTGTACGGAATCCAGGCGCTGTTCACACTGGGCGCAGGCATCTATCTCGCCAGCGGCTGGCGCAAGGCATCTCAAATGGTGATGGCTCCAGGGCGGGCCCGACGTATTGCGCTGGCCGCTATTGCCGTGGCCGGAACCGCCGCAGTCGCCTGGGGATTCACGAACGGCGCCAAGGCTCTCATCACAGCGGCGTTGTGGCCGAACATGGTTGGCTTGTGGACTCTGCTGCAGTTCAGGACTATTGCCGAGCGCTTCCAACACAAGGAGCAATGGACCACCGCGTTGACCCTCGAATTCGCTTTGGAGTCCCTGGCCCGGGTCTTCCGTCAGCCCGGGCTGATCGTGACGACGGCAGGCCAGGACGTGTGGGTCGAGATAGAAAGGGAATGGAACGGAGGAACCTGGTCCCACAAGGACGCAGCCCGTTATATGAAATCGGTGACGGGCCTCCATTTTCGGATTGAAGAGATCGTCGGCGGGACCCGGATCACTGCCAACAGCGGAGACCGGACCGTGGGAGGCATGTACGACGTTCTGAAGCTCTCCGAGGAGATGAGCGCGACCGCGGTGGAACTGGCCCGGCAAGCAACCGCCCGCCACCACGAGGGCTGACACTGTCCTGGCTTTCAATCCGGATACTTGCCCTCACGAACGCACGCAGATCGGACCGGCTTCCCGTCAGGACTCCCGCGTCCCGGGCCTTGACCGGAAACGTTCCCTAGTGCCGTGGCTACCGCGGGGCGGTCAGGCGGGGGCCGACGTGCTTTGGCGAACCACCAACTCAGGCTCCACCACGGTGGTGCCGACGTTGTTCCCGTCCTCGATGCCGCCCAGCATGAGATCCATGCAGCGCCGCCCGAGTTCCTCGAAGTCCTGGCGCACCGTGGTCAACGGCGGCGTGAAAAACCCTGATTCCGGCTGGTCATCGAAACCCACCACCGAAACATCGCCGGGCACGCGGACACCGGCCTCGTTGAACGCACGCAGCACGCCCAACGCCATCTGGTCATTGCCCACAAAGAGCGCCGTCGCGGTCCTTTCACCGGCGAGCTTCCTGCCGATCTCATAGCCGCTACCGGCGCTCCAGTCCCCCACCACCAGCAAGTCATCCTCAAGGCCCGCAACCCGCAAGGCCGCACTCCACCCTTCGGCCCTGGCCGCCCCGTCGATCCAGTCCTGCGGACCGGCCACGTGCCCGATCCGGCGATGCCCCTGCTCCACCAGATGCCGGACGGCCAATTCCGCGCCGCGCTTCTGGTCCACCATGGCTCCGCCGACGGAGGCGTCGCCCAGCGATCCCACGGCCACTACGGGAACCCCTGGGTTCATTTCCGCCACCGCCAGCAGGGTGTCCGGATGCGGCACGATCACCACGATCCCGTCCACCGACTGGTCCAGGAAATGCCGGACCGCATCGAGAATCGCCTCGCGATTGACGGTCCTCAAAGCTGCGATGCTGACGAAATAGCCGGCATCCCTCGCCGCCTGCTCGACGCCCAGCAAAGTGTTCGCCGGACCGTATTGCGCCAGCTCACTCGCCAGGACGCCGATGGTCCGGGAACGCCGGGTCACGAGGCTCCGCGCAGCAGTATTGCGCCGGTATCCCAGTTCGGCAATGGCCGCCTCCACCCGCTCACGGGTCCCCTTGCTCACGTTGGGGTGGTCATTGATCACCCGGGACACCGTCTGGTGCGAAACTCCCGCCCGCTCCGCCACATCCTCAAGCCGTGGCAAGCGCCCGCTGGTATTTGTCATGGGGCTATTGTGGTCGATCCGGTGCGCAACCACGCAACGCCCCGCGAGCACCAGGCTTCCGACGAGCTGACAACAACGCCGTCAGGACGACCACGCTGCTTGCCGTCTTTTCCGGTCCCAGACTGTCCATGCGATGAGGGCGGCGAAAGCGATCACTGCCAGGGCGGCGGAAAGCCCCACCATGACATCAATGGGCAGCAAATAGAGTAGGACGGCCCGTACGCAGGCTTCGGCAATCAGTCCCGCACCCCAAACGGCGGAGACCTTCAGGTGCCAGCGGTGCGCCGCCGGATTACTGTGGAAATCGCGGTCCATTTCCGCGGCGCGTTCCGGTCTCCACGTCTTGGCTGCGTGCAAAGTCAGGGGATGACCCAGTGCGGCCAGAACCAGGAACGAAATGCCCATGCCACCGGTGATTGCCGAATCCTTGAGCAGCAGAAACCGCGGGTCACCGGTGAGGAAGAACAGAACCAGCCCGAGTCCGAAGACGATGACCATCAGCGTCGCAAACGGGTTCAGGGAGTGCCGTTTGGAGGCTGTCCAGAACAGCCGGCAGCCAGCTGCCGCCGTCGCCGCCAGCAGCGCAGCCCAGTCCGTGGCACCGGCCAGGTGCAGGCCGTAGTAGACAGCCAGCGGCGCCCCCACGTCCCAGGCGAGGCCGCGCACCAACGTACGCATCATGAATGTCGGACGCAACGGTCCCGAAGCTTGCTCAGGGTTCATTGGCGCGCGTCCATTTACTGAAACAGGGCCGTTCCATTGTCCCGATTGGCGGAATCGCCGCAACGGCGACCGCGCCGAAATCGATGATCACCGGAGCCGCCATTTCAGCTCCTCCTCCGCTCATGACCGAGAGCTTCATGCGCCAGCAACGCCATGCTAGGTCCGTGCAAGAAGCCTCGTCAACGGGTCGCAGGCTCGCCTCACTTCACGAGTGCGCCTGCGTCGCCATCGTAAGGATTTCAGCCCCGTCCTCGGTGATCGCGATCGTGTGCTCACTGTGTGCTGTCCGGCAGCCTGTCGCACTTCGGAGCGTCCACCCGTCCGCGTCCGTGATGAGTTCGGCGGTGTCCGCCATGACCCACGGCTCCAGTGCCAGCAGCAGCCCTGGACGCAGTTCATATCCGCGTCCGGGCCGTCCGGTGTTCGGAATGTGCGGGTCCTGATGCATCGTCGATCCGATGCCGTGACCGCCGAACTCGGTGTTGATCGGGTACCCCGCCTCGCTCAGGACGGAGCCGATGGCATGGGAGATGTCGCCGATGCGGGCCCCCGGCACGGCAGCAGCTATCCCTGCGCTCAACGCGCGCTCGGTGGCGCCGATCATCGCGACGCTCGCCGGGGGCCGGGAGTCCCCCACGATGAAACTGATGGCAGAGTCCGCGGCCACCCCACCCTTGGAAACGGCGAGGTCGAGAGTCAACAGGTCGCCGTCGGCAAGCGAGTAGTTGCGTGGAAGTCCGTGGAGCACGGCGTCGTTGACTCCCGTGCAGATGTAGTGGCCGAACGGTCCACGACCGAAAGAAGGCGCGTAGTCGACGTAACAGGACAGTGCACCCGCCTCGATGATCATGGCCTTGGCCCACCGGTCGATGTCCAGCAGGTTCGTGCCGACCGTGGCGCGGCTCTTCAGCGTCTGCAGAATGTCAGCGACCAGCGCGCCTGTCTCTTTTGCACGTGCCAGTTCGGCGGCATTCAGAATCTCAATCATCCAATAACTATACCGGTCATATTATCCCGGTATAATCGGAGCCATGGTCAGATTGCCGCTCACATTAGACGAGGTGGAGCGCGGACGGCGCCTCGGTGCCCTGTTGCGTCGCGCCAGGGGCCAGCGCTCGATTCTCGACGTCGCCCTCGATGCGCAGGTCTCACCGGAAACCCTACGGAAGATTGAGACGGGCCGCGTAGCGACCCCTGCCTTCCCGACCATCGCCGCGATCGCCGAGGTCCTGGGGCTCTCCCTCGATGTGGTGTGGGCCGAGATCAACCAGCCCGAACGTGGCGCCGAATCGA
Organism: Arthrobacter sp. SRS-W-1-2016; assembly: GCF_002009585.1. NCBI lineage: Bacteria > Bacillati > Actinomycetota > Actinomycetes > Micrococcales > Micrococcaceae > Arthrobacter > Arthrobacter sp. SRS-W-1-2016. The sequence continues at coordinate 81,128 of NZ_MTPV01000005.1, forward strand.
CCCTCCCTGATCGCAAGACACGTGAGCGCTTAGCCTCGTAATTCCCGCAACTGCGTTCACTTCTTCTCCTTGACCGCTTTTTGTGTGGTGTCGCGTTGGGTGGCGGCCCAGCTGGCGAGGAGTTTCAGGGCGTCCTCGGAGGGTGTCCCGGGGTCTGCTGTGTAGACGTTGATGCGCAGTCCCGGGTCGGCCGGGAGTTCCAGCGCCTCGAAGCTCAGGTCCAGGTCCCCGACAATGGGGTGGTGAAGGCGTTTGCGGCCGGCGCGATGGTACTTCACGTCGTGACGGGCCCACCGGGTCCGGAACTCCTCACTGCGGGTCGAGAGTTCCCCGATCAGGTCCGTGAGGTCCTTGTCGTACGGGTTCTTCCCGGCCGTGGAGCGCAGCACAGCGACGATGTCGTCCGCTGCGCGTTCCCAGTCGGCGAAGAACTCCCGCGCTTTCGGGTTCAGGAACGTGAAGCGCGCACTGTTCGGCGGGACGGCCACCTCCGCCATCATGTCCAGATACAGGGCACGGCCCAGCTCATTCGCGGCGAGGACATCCCCGCGGTCGTTGCGGACCCACGCCGGAGCGGCCGTGATCGCATCGATGACCCGTTGCACGCTCGGCCGCACTGTCTGCGGGCTGTGCCGGCGCCGCACCCGGGGAGAGGCAGTGGCGGCGCGGGCCAGATCGAAAAGGTGGGCCGTTTCGGCGTCGTCGAGCTTCAACGCGCGTCCGAGGGCTTCAAGGACACTGTCCGAGGCGCCGGAGAGGTTTCCCCGCTCCAGACGGATGTAGTAATCGATGCTCATCCCGGCGAGCATCGCGACTTCCTCCCGGCGCAGCCCGGTAACCCGCCGGTTGCCGCCGTAGACCGGCAGACCCGCCTCATCCGGGGTGATCCTGGCCCGGCGGGAGGTCAGGAACTTCCGCACGTCCTCGCTGTGTGTCATGGCATCCACGCTACGCCCGGTCGACGGCACGAGGGAGGCACTGACGTTACCCGGAACGGCCGTGACTCCCCGCCCGCACGGAATCACGGTTGCATGGAAAGCATGAAACCTGCGCCCGCAACAGCCTCCCACCCCGCCGGACACCCACATCAAGGGGGTACTGACGTGCCCTCCCACAACCCCGCACAACTGCATACCGTGAAAGGCATGGACATGGAACTTACTCTTAATAACGGCGTCACAATGCCAGCGCTTGGCCTGGGTGTCTTCCAAAGCGCCCCGGAGCAAACGACGGCGGCCGTTGAGGCCGCACTGGCCGCCGGCTACCGGCACATCGACACTGCCGCCGCATACGGCAACGAGCGGGAAGTCGGCAAAGGCATCCGCCGCTCAGGCCTCGATCGGGCAGAAGTGTTCATCGAGACCAAGGTCTGGGTCAGCGACTATGGCTACGACGAGGCGCTCCACGCCTGGGACAAAGCGACCGGCAAACTCGGCGTCGACTATCTGGACCTGCTCATCCTTCACCAGCCCGCCCCGGACCGGTTCGAAAAAACCATCGCAGCGTACAAAGCACTGGAGACCCTGCTCGCCGACGGGCGGGTGCGGGCGATCGGCGTCAGCAACTTCATGCCGCACCACCTGGAGCAACTGCTCGGCTCGACCGACGTCGTCCCGGCGGTGAACCAGGTCGAACTTCACCCCTACTTTACCCAGCCGGCAGTCCAAGGCGCCGACGCCGAACACGGCATCCTCACCCAGGCCTGGTCGCCGATCGGAGGGATCACCTTCTACCCAGGATGGGGCGGCCAGGAGCGGCGGAACGTCATGGAAGACCCCGCGATTGCAGCCATCGCACGCACTCACGGCAAGAGTCCGGCCCAGGTCATGCTCCGCTGGCACCTGCAGCAAGGCCGCTCCGCCATCCCGAAATCGACCAACCCGGCACGCATCGCCGAGAACTTCGACGTCTTTGGTTTCGAACTCAGTGCGGCCGAACTCGCCGCCATCGACGCGCTCGACACCGGCAACCGCAGCGGTCCGGACCCGGACGAAGCCCGCGAGGAGCGTTTCGCCATGGTGATCCCCGAAGCCTGAGACAGCCAGAAGCTTTAGACAGAGAGAAGGAACCAGCATGGAGTACCGCTCCCTTGGCCGCACGGGTGTGCAGCTCAGCCCCTTATGCCTCGGTGCGATGATGTTCGGCCCGTGGGGCAACAACGACACCGCCGACTCCACCCGGATCATCCACCGGGCCCTCGACGCCGGCATCAACGTCATCGACACCGCCGACGTCTACTCCGGCGGAGCATCCGAGGAAATCCTCGGGCAAGCACTGGAAGGCCGCCGCGAGGACGTCTTTCTGGCCACGAAGTTCTTCATGCCCATGAACGAAGACGATCCCAACCAGCGCGGCGGATCCCGCCGCTGGATCATCCGTGAAGCCGAAAACTCCCTCCGACGCCTGAACACCGACTACATCGACCTCTACCAAGTCCACCGGCCCAGCCCCGACACCGACGTCGAAGAAACCCTCGGCGCCCTCACCGACCTCGTCCGCCAAGGCAAAGTCCGCTACATCGGCTCCTCCTCCTACTCCGGATCCCAGATCGTCGAAGCCCAGTGGGCATCCCGGGAACGGAACCTGGAAAGGTTCGTCACCGAACAACCGCCCTACTCGATCCTGGTCCGCGGCATCGAAGAAGACATCCTCCCCACGGTCCAACGACACGGCATGGGCACCCTCACCTACAGCCCGCTCAGCGGAGGCTGGCTCTCCGGGCGCTGGCGCAAAGACTCCGCGTCCGCACCCACCTCTGCAGCCCGCCCTAGCGCCCGGTTCGACATGAGCAGCCCGGCCAACCAGCGAAAGCTCGACATCGTCGAAGACTTGGCCCAGCTCGCCGAACAATCCGGTATGACGCTCATCGAGCTTGCCATCGCGTTCGTGATCAACCACCCCGGCGTCACGGCCGCCATCGTCGGACCACGCACCATGGAACAGCTCGAGTCCTACCTGCCCGCCGCGGACATCACCCTGAGCACAGACGTACTGGACCGCATCGACCAGCTCGTCGCACCAGGAGTCACCGTCAACCCCGACGACAACAGCTACGGAACCCACGAACTCACACCAATGGCCCGACGACGCCGCCAGCCGTGACGGCGGGGGGGGTGCGCCGCGATCCCCTCATTCTTTGAGGGCGGCCCCGTGACGCATGTCGGCGGTTTCCTGCCCGTCGTCAAGGCCATTGGGCCGATGACCCAACACGATCGTGGAAACGTCGGCTTCCGAGGCCGCGGAGAAGGGACCGAGCCGCCCCTCGACAGCCCACCGGGTTTCCTCTTCTATCAAATCGGCGTTGATCCGTGCACCGGTCATGACGCCCTCGGCCGCCGCGGTGATCACCTGGGCCATCACATTGGAGACATTGCCCGCTGCGTACACACCCTGGACGGCCGTCGCACCCGTGGCATCCGCCTCGATAAACCGCCCCATCCCCATGGGGTGCGCCTGAGTACTCAGCCCGAGTGATTGCAGGACCGCGGACCTGGCCTCCATCCGAGTGCCGACAGCGAGGGCCTGCATATCGAAGGAGGAGCCCTGGCGGAGCGTGAGGCCCGCGAGGACTCCGTCGACAGCGTCAACAGAGGCCACGGCGCCGTCGATGACCCTCACGGACCGGGCGCCGAGCTTGTCCCATTCCTCGTCAGTGGGTTCCACCGTGTCATTGAGGAAAAGGGTGATGTCCGGGGACCACTGCCTGAACAACAGTGCCTGATGGACGGACATCGGACCGCTGCCCAGCACTCCAATCCGTTTCCCGCGGATTTCCCAGCCATGGCAGTAAGGACAGTGCACAACGCCCTTTCCCCATTGCTCACGCAGTCCGTCGATGGGAGGCAGTCCGTCGGTCAATCCGGTGGTGACGAGGAGGCGCCTGCCGGAGAACCGGCGGCCATCTCCGAGCATCACTTCGAATAAATCCGTGGTGCGCCGTGCCGAAACGGCTTCGCCGTCAATGACGGTTCCCCCATAGGAGACTACTTCATTGCGTCCGATGGACAGCAGCTCCGACGGGCTCATACCGTCCCGTGACAGATAACCGTGCACGCCCGCTGCGGGCGCGTTACGGGGTGCTCCGGAATCGATGACCAGCACCGAGCGCAGCGCGCGGCTCAGCGTCGTTGCCGCGCTGAGGCCCGCAGCGCCGCCCCCGATGATCACAACGTCATACCGCGCGGTGTCCATACTGATGTGCCCTTCGTTTGTCCTGAAAGTCCGCCGCCAGCGTCCTGCAGCGGTTACAAACCAGCTTTCACCCCACGAGAGGAACCTGGCAAACAACTTTGCTGATATGGCAAACTGCAGAGATGGCAAATGAGCTTGACGATGTTCTTGGAGCTGTCGGTCCCCGGCTTCGGGCACTCCGTACGGAAAGGGATCTCACCCTCGGAGAGGTATCCACCGCCTCCGGAGTATCGGTCAGCACCCTGTCCCGGCTGGAATCCGGCCAACGCAGGCCGAACCTCGACATCCTGCTGCCCCTGGCACGGTTGTACGGTGTTCCCCTTGACGATCTGGTCGGCGCCCCGCCCACCGGGGACCCGAGAATTCACCTGAGGCCCATCACCCATGGCGGCATGACGGCCGTTCCCCTCACCCGCCGCCCCGGCGGTCTGCAGGCCTTCAAGATGGTGCTCGCCGGTGATGCCCGCGGAGCCGAACCCGATCCGCGTGTTCACGAAGGCTACGAATGGCTTTACATCCTCAACGGACGGCTGCGGCTGGTGCTGGGCGACAAAGACTTCGAACTCCGCGCTGGCGAAGCCGCGGAATTCGACACCCGCACACCGCACTGGTTCGCCAGCGCCGACGGAAAACCCGTCGAATTCATCAGCCTGTTCGGGCAGCAGGGCGAGCGGATGCACGTACGCGCCCGCCCCAAGCCGTCATAGCTTGACGATAGTGCCGGGCCGCATCCTCATCATTTCGGCGTTCCCCGCGTTGCGCACACGGTGCAGCTACACCTGTTTGTGATCGGTTCCCTAATCTTCCGTGCCCGACAGGAGTGCGTAATATCCCGGAACCCACTGCGGAAGACCGCTGGCGTTCATCGGGACCACTTCGATGTTGACCGGGCCGTCCGCAATCAATCGCCAGTCCGAGTGCGAAAAGACGCGCTGGCGTTCCGCGGAACCGAAATGCCCGGGCCGTGGAAGGTTTTCCAAGGCGCGCCGCAGCTGCACGGGCATGCTTTGCCGGGTGGCGCCGAGTTCGGTCAGGTAACCGAGGCTGTTTCCACGGAAGTTGGTTTCAGCCAGCAACAACCTGCCCCTGTTCCCGATGACGGTCCGCAGGTTGGCGGCCATGGCAGCCTGCTTGCCGGGTTTCAGGACGTGGAAGACCCCGCGGACAAAGACGTTGGCGGGCCCCAGCCGCTCCAGCAAGAGCTCTCCGGCCCCTGCCCCCGCCGCATCCAGAACCATGAAATCGGCGTTTTGGACGCCTTCTGCTTCCCTGCTGGCCCTCTCGATCGCCCCCTTGGATACGTCGATTCCCAGGACCCGGGGAAACATGCCTGCAAGCCAGCGGGTGTGTGTGCCGTTGCCACACCCGACGTCAACCACCGGAAGATCCGGATCAAAATGAGCCCCAATCGCGTCGGAGTACTGACCATGCTCGGCCGTGGAACCGGAGTCCCAAAGCACGTCCCCGGAACGTCCAGTGGTGCGGATTCCACGCCAGTATCCTTCCCACGCTGTGTCCGGATTTCTGGGTGCCCGGGAAGCAAGGCGGACAACTGTGGGGACAAGCAGCATCTGGTCCCAAAGCTTTGACATGCGCTAACTCTACAGACGCCGTGCGGGCCGGCGGAGCTGATCCGGTATTTCCACGGGAGGCACCGGATATCCGTAGAAGTACCCCTGCCCATAGAGGCAACCCATGGCCCCCAGCTGCGCCGCCTGCTCGGCGGTTTCGATGCCTTCCACGGTGGCGTTGAGCCCCGCAGCGAAAATCAGCTGCAGAATCGCAGAGACGAACTTTTGCTGCCGTGGATCCGACTCCATGCCCTTGATGAGGGACTGATCGACCTTCACAGTGTCCGCCGGAAGTGACCTGAGGTAGCTGATGGACGAATAGCCCGTGCCGAAGTCGTCAATTTGCAGCCCCACACCCAGCTCCCGGAGTCCGCTGAGGACTTGTTCTTGTCCGGTCTCACGGGCCATCAGCACAGTCTCGGTGATCTCCAAGACCAAACGCCGCGGCTCCACGGCGTACCGTGCCAGCGTGTCCCTGATGTCGTCCAGCAGGTCTGTCCGAAGCAATTCAGCGGCAGAAAGATTGATGTGCAGGCAATAGTCTGGCAGGTCCGGATCTGTTTGGCTCCAGCGCACCATTTGGGCAATACCTTCATGCAGCACCCACCGTCCCAGCTCAAAGATCAAGCCGGTTTCTTCTGCGATGCCAATGAAGCTGCCCGGCATGATGGTTCCGCGGACAGGGTGGTGCCATCGGACGAGGGCTTCGACGCCGATGACGCGGCCGGAGGCCAATTCGACCACCGGTTGATACAGCAGCGCCAGCTCCTCTCCGGCAACGGCAGTGCGTAGTTCGGCGGTTATTCGCGACCGTTCCTGAACGGCGTCGAGCATGTCCGGGTGGAAGAGCTGGACATTGTTGCGGCCCCGCGCCTTGGCCTGATACATCGCAATATCGGCATCGCGCATCAGCTCCTCAGCCCGACACCCCGGCGCACCGATGCACACGCCGATGCTTGCCATCGCCCACACCGTTTCCATCCCGATGCACATGCTGTCCTGCAGGTACTCCGATGCGCGGTGCGCAATTCGAAGAATCTCCGCTTCCGTGGCCGCGGCAATGAGGATGGCAAACTCATCCCCGCCCAGGCGGGCCACCGTGTCCGTAGCCCTGACGGCGGAGCGGAGGCGCTTGGCAACTTCCACCAACACGGCGTCACCGGCGCTGTGGCCCAGGATGTCGTTGATGGCTTTGAAGGAGTCCAGATCCAGGAGCAACACGGCCGGAGCTTTTCCGCCGTTCGCGCTGGACCTGACCGCTTCCTGGATCCGCTCGGTGAGCAGCGTCCTGTTTGCAAGACCGGTGAGGGCATCCGTCTTGGCCATCTGCTCCAGCTCGACCTGCGTTCGCCGCAACATGGCTGTGCGGGCGGCCACGCGCTGTTCCAGATCCGCATGGATGTGGCCCAGTTCCTCCGCAAGCAGGTTGACGCCGGTGATGACAGCATCAATGTCGTCACGATGCGACGAAGGTTCAATGCGTGCTTCCAGGTCACCCGCGGCCAATCGGACAACGCCATCAACCAGCAGCTGCAGGCGCGGGTCCTCAACGCTCTTTTTCGAGCTCATGCGATCCCAGCGTGCAGAAGCCGGAAGCACATCCGCGGCTCACGCACCCGCATCAAGCCAGTCCATGGCCTCACTGCGCGACGTGAAGAAACGAGTCGGGCAAGGCGGGACGTGCACTCCGAGGAAGAAGTTCGCGAGGACCCGGTCCACGGGCGACGTGCCCAACAAAGCTATGCGCGACGCGCCGCAGGGAATAGACCACACGCCCCTGGCCTCCCGGCTTACGGAAGCGACTGCTGCCATGTCCACAAGCATTGGATGCTGCTCCTGCTGGCATAGCTCATTGACTTTCGCCATGGCTTCGCGGGCGTCGTCAACCTGAATGGCGACCCCGGGCGCCCAGCGCAAGTGGAGAAGTCCGTCGGCCCTCAAGACGACACTGGACTTTTCACCGTCCGCTGTCTCCGGTACCACGCTCACGTCCTCCCCCGGGCAGCCGCCGATCTCTTCGGCAACTCCCAAAAAGTAATCCAGCTTCCCGACTTCCCTTGAAACGACGCCGGGGGCCGATCTTTCGCCGACCCCGCCAGCGTAGCTTTCCCGCGCGTTTGTCCTCAAGCCCCTCCCCCGCTCACAGGCAGAGTTCGAGAGCGTCGAGCAATCGCTTCATCGAGCCGCCGAGATTCCAGTCCGTAGCCAGACGCTCAAGTTCACGGCGCGAGTCGTCGTCGACCGGGCGCAACCGCGCCCCCGCCTCTTCGAGGGTGGGCAGTGCGAGGTCGCGCACGACGTTCACAACAACGGGCGCGACCGCCAGATAGTCTGCGGACGCGGCGAGTTTGGACCTCACCGGCGCCGCCAATCCGCTGCCGGGATCCGCCGCTGCAGCGAGCAACGCGTCGAGCGTGCCGTATGCCGCCAGCAACGAGGCCGCCGTCTTTTCGCCAATCCCGGCCACGCCCGGCAGCCCATCGGAGGCGTCGCCGCGCAGCGTCGCGAAATCGGCGTACTGCCCGGGCAGCACGCGATATTTGCCGACGACGACGGCGTCGGTCACGATCTCGAGGTTCTTCATGCCTCTCGCCGTGTAGATGGCGCGCACCTCGCGGGCGTCGTCGACCACTTGGAACAGATCGCGGTCTCCCGTCACGACGTCGACAGGAAGCTTCGCGTGGCTCGCATAGGTGCCGATGACGTCGTCGGCTTCATGTCCCGCGGCCCCGACAACGGCGATGCCCGCGAGGCCGAGCACCCGCCGGATCATCGGAACCTGCACCTGCAGCGCGTCCGGCACCACTTCGACGTCGGGAGCGCCCTCTACCGCCCCCGCGACACGATGCGACTTGTACGTCGGGATGAGGTCCACCCGCCACTGCGGACGCCAGTCATCGTCCCAGCACGCCACCAGATGCGTCGCCCCATAATCGGTGGCAAGCCTCGCGATCATGTCGAGCAGGCCGCGAACTGCGTTCACCGGCGTACCGTCGGCCCGGCGGATCGAATCGGGTACGCCGAAGAAGGCCCGAAAGTACAGAGAGGCCGTATCGAGGAGCATGAGGCGGTGAAGCATAACCGATCCTTGCATCAACAAACCCGATCCGGCGATCCGCCCCGCCGCCTGCCCACTGAAACGTGTTACTTGCCTGGAGCCCAGGCCTTGGCTTCAGTATTCTTGGCGCGGCGGCGAATCACGGCTGCGGATGCTGCGGTGGCGGCCAGTGTGCCTCCGCCGACCAGCGACCACAGGACGAGGTTGGACTCGGCAACGTTGTTGGCCTCGCCGCTTACGGTGCCGGCGGCTGTGATGCTGGAAACAGCAGCCAGACCGGAATTGCCCTTGCCGTTGCCGCCGCCACGATTGCCACCGCCGTGGTTGCCGCCGCCGTCGTTGTTGCTTCCGCCGTTCCCGGAATTCACCACCACAGCTGCCCAGCGCGTGTTGCCGGATCGGGCGCCGACGGCACTGATCATGTAGTTGCCGCCGTCCGGGAAGGTAATGGTGGTGGAGAAAGCGCCCGTGCCGTCGGCATTGACGCTGAAGCTCGGCGGAGCTGGCCGCCCTCCATCCGAATCCTTCTTGCCGCCGGTCCGCTGGAATGTGATGTTGATGGTTTCGCCGGCGATGTAGCCGCTTCCGGAGAAAGTAATCGATTCGCCGCGGGCTATGGTGGTGACGGCTGCGACCAAGCGCTTGACGACAGAACCGCGGCAATTCACCCCTCATCTGAGGGTTTCGACGTTCCCGTCACCTTGGGCGTGAGCGGAAGGTCGATGGATCCGAATTCAAATTCGTCTTCCTCCACGGCGGCCGCAATATCGTCGGGCTTCATCGCGAGGCTGACCGCGTAGTAGAACATGATAAGGCTGAAGACAACCACGAAGAGAATGTCGATCCACTCCGGCAGGACGTTGAGCGATCCACTTCCGTAGCGGCCCAGGAGCCCGATGACAAGGATGCCGATCAGCCACGGCCAGATCCAGGATGCGGCACGCCAGTCGATGTCGCGGCGCTGCTGCAGGGACTTGGAGCGGCGGAGCGCAATCTCGAAAATGATGCGGCCCAGGAGAATCGCTGTCAGCAGCTTCCATATCGCCTCGAACCCGGACCAATAGATGATCAGGTTGGCGGCGACGAATCCAAACGGAGTCAGGATCGACGGCCACGGAACCCGGTACGGGTGATCGCGCCCTGAGTGCTGGCGGACCAGCGCACCCAGGGAAACCGGGGCGAACGCGTACATGATGGCCGTAGCGTCGGTGACCAGCCCGACCAGGGACTGCCAACTGGGGAACGGCAGCAGGGCGATCATCCCCACCACGAAGGACAGCAGGATGGATCCGAATGGAACGCCGCGCTTGCTGACCTTCGTGAGCGAACCGGGCAGGGCGTCGTCCTCGCCGAGCGCGTAGGAAATCCGTGCGGAGGTTCCGACGTAGACCAAGCCTGTGCCGGCTGGAGAGATGACCGCGTCGATCAGAAGAACGGTGGCCAGCCATCCCGCTCCTGCGGCAATCGCCAGCGCGTAGTAAGGACCGAATGAACCGGCTCCCACCGGGTTCTTCCAATCATGAGCGATGTCACCAGGGTTGAGGGCCCCGATGAACGCCACCTCCAGAAGGATGTAGATCGCCGCGCCGACGAACATCGCGATGATGATCGCCCGCGCAACATCCTTCTTGGGGTTGCGGGCTTCGCCTGCCATCTGGGCGGCCTGTTCGAACCCTTGAAGCGCAAACACCACCCCGAGCGGAAGTGCGGCGAAAATCCCGTGAATGCCGTTCGGCGCGAAGCCACCCGCCCCCTGGCTGAAGTTCCCCGGGTGGAAGGTCAGGATGATGAGCACGACTATCGTGAGGACCGGAACCGCGGTCTTCCAGATCACCAGAATGATGTTGCTGTCCGAGAGCCACTTCGCGCCCAAGAGATTGATTACCGTGAAGAGTGCCAGCGAGAGAACTGCGATGAGCAACCCGATGGGGGTCAGTGTGGAGTCAGGGTTCACCATCTTGATGCCCGAAGCCCACGGTGCGCTGGCAAGATAGGTGATGCTCCCCTCTACCTCGATGGGAGCGATCGTGACCGCCTGAAGGTATCCGGCCCACCCCGCGGTGAATCCGGCAAGGGCACCGAATGCGTAGTGCGGGTACCGCGCCGTGCCGCCGGCCACCGGATAGGCCGCCCCCAGGTCGGCATGAATGAGGGCCAGAACCACCAGCAGGACCGCCGCGAGCAACCAGGAAATGATCGACGCCGGACCTGCAGTTTGCGCCGCACCGAGGGCACCCAGCAACCAGCCCGACCCAATGATCGAACCGAGGGAAACAAACAGCAATCCCCAGAACCCGACCACCCTTTTCAGGGCATGCAACCGCCCCTCGCCGGGCCTGACGACAACCTCACTTGCCATACAAACCACTCCCTCGGAGGGTCGCATACAGTCATGATCCTTTGACGATAGCGACGCCGCCGCGAACTGGAAAGAGGCACCGCGAGGAAACTCGCTAAAGTGCTCGCGAAATTTCCCGAAGGGACTCTGAGCTGGGGAAAAGCCGGACGGTCGGAGTGAGCCCCGAGCCGGGTTCCCGGCAGCGCGCCACTCCTGCGTGCCACGGAAACCACACTCCCCCTGAACCTTCGTCCACCGTTGCCTTGCATCCAGTTTGACAGACGGATCGTTCCGTCACAAACTATCTGAGAACGATCCATCACATCGGACCGACGCCCTGCTTACTCAGCAGAACAAGGAGGAATCCCAGATGAACGGCATCCGCGTCGCGGTCATCGGCACCGGCATCATCGGCAGGACACTCGCCACCCGCCTGGCCGAAGCAGGCCACACGGCCACCATCGGTACTCGCAACCCGGGCCGGGACGGCCTGGAGGACGCCCGCCACACAGGAGCCCGCGTTACGAGCATCGAGGAAGCCATCGACTCCTCCGAGGCCGTCGTGTGGGCGATCAACGGCGCCGCCATGGTCGAAGCCATCCCCGCCTACGGCCGGCAACTGGCGGACAAGGTGGTTATCGACGCCACCAACAACTTCGGCGCCCCGACCATGAACAGCCTTGATTTGATCGCCGAACACGCCCCCACCGCCCCGGCGTACCGAGCGTTCAACAGCCTGGGTTGGGAAAATTTCAAGGATCCTTGCTACGGTGAAGAAACGGGCGACCTCCTCTACAGCGGGCCCGCGGGCCCCTCCCAAGCCGTCGCCGAAGCCCTCATCGCGGCCACCGGGCTGCGCCCGATTCGGGTCGGAAACAACGACAAAGCGAAAATCGTCGACGACTTCGCCACCCTCTGGTTCACCCTTGCCTTCGAAGCCGGGTTCGGCCGCAACCTCGGATTCAAAATCCTCACCCGCTGACCATTCCTGCAGTCACCTCCCGCAGCCGGTTCCCGTACCCCAATCCGTACTGGACCATCCGTACTGAACAAGGAGATCCATCCATGAAGACCGCCATCCTCGGAACCGGCACCGTAGGCCGCACCATCGCAGCCCGCCTCGCTGAACTTGGCCATACCGTCACCATCGGCACCCGTGACCCCGAGGCCACCTTGGCGCGCACCGAGCCGGACGCGATGGGCACCGCACTATTCGGGGCCTGGGCCGCGGAAAACCCCGGCATCACCCTGGCAGCCTTCGCCGATGCCGCCGTCGGCGCCGAGATCATCGTCAACGCCACGAACGGCGGCGCTTCCCTGGACGTCCTGGCCCAGGCCGGGGCCGGGAACCTCGACGGCAAGATCATCCTGGACATCGCCAACCCCCTCGATTTCAGCAACGGTATGCCCCCTACCCTGTTCGTGAAAGACACCGATTCCCTCGGCGAGCAGATCCAGCGCACCTTTCCCGCCGCGCGGGTGGTCAAGGCCCTCAACACCATGAACGCAGCCCTCATGACCCACCCGGACCGGCTGACCGAGGCCGGCACGGTCTTCGTCTCCGGGAACGACGCCGACGCCAAGGACACCGTCACCGGGCTCCTGAAAAGCTTCGGCCACCAGGACGTCATCGACCTCGGCGACATCACCACCGCCCGCGGCACCGAAATGCTCCTGCCCGTCTGGCTCCGCCTCTGGGGCGCCCTTGGGACACCGGACTTCAACTTCAAGATCGTCCGCTAACCTCCAGACCACTACCGCGCCTCAATCCCGAGGGGCGAGACCGACCACACCACTGACGAAGAAAGAGACCATCACTATGAAAGCTGTTCAATTCGCCAACCCCGGAACCTCCCTTGAGACCGTCGAACTCGATGTTCCCGAGGTCCCGCGCGGGCATGTCCTGATCAAGGTCGCTGCCAATGGCATCTGCCACAGCGACTCCATGGCGGCCGCGGGCATGTCCTCCTCCTACCCCCGGACACCGGGCCACGAAGTCGCCGGAACCGTGGAGTCCGTAGGCGAAGGCGTCACCCGCTGGACTGAAGGCCAGCGCGTGGGCGTTGGCTGGTTCGGCGGGGCATGCTTCGAATGCGAATCCTGCCAGCGCGGGGACTTCATCGCATGCACGGTCGGAAAGGTCACCGGCCTGAGCTCTGACGGCGGCTACGCCGAATACCTGGTCGCCCCCGCCGACGCCCTCGCCCTCATCCCCGACGCGCTCAGCTTCGCCGAAGCCGCCCCGCTGATGTGCGCGGGAGTCACCACCTTCAACGGACTCCGCCACAGCGGAGCCCGCCCCGGAGACCGCGTCGCCATCCTCGGCCTAGGCGGCCTGGGCCACCTCGGCGTACAGTTCGCCGCCAAGATGGGCTTCGAAACCATTGCCATCGCCCGCGGCGCCGAAAAGGAATCATTCGCCAAAGAGCTCGGCGCACACCACTACATCGACAGCACCACCACCGACGTCGCGGCCGAACTCAAGCGACTCGGCGGCGCCACGGTTGTCCTGGCCACCGTCACCGACGCCCAGGCCATGTCGGTCACCATCCCTGGACTTGCGTCCCGGGGCCGGCTTGTCGTCGTCGGAGTCCCGCACGAACCCCTCGCCGTCAGCGCCGCCGACCTTGTCATGGGCAGCAGCTCCGTCGCCGGCCACGCCTCCGGCACCGCGAAAGACTCCGAAGACACCCTCCACTTCGCCGCGCTGACCGGCGTTACCCCGATGATCGAGACCTACCCGCTGGAGAAGGCAGCCGAAGGCTTCGACCGCATGATGTCCGGATTGGCGCGCTTCCGCGTCGTCCTCACCAACGACTAACGAAGGCCCCCGCATTGTTGGCGCCTGTGTCCATTCCCGACACGGGCGCCAATCGTGGCGCCACAAAGATCCACTCCTCTATTGCCGCTTGGCCCGGATCTGTAGGCTCAGCCACATGGAGAATTCAGAGTCGAGGCCCGATACCGAAGTACTCAGTGTCCATGAGTGCTGGAGATACCTCCGTTCCGCCTCCGTCGCCAGGGTTGGCGTGGTCATTGGAGACAGCGCGGAGATCTTTCCCGTCAATTTCCTGCCTGACGAGGGGACGGTAATATTCCGGACCGGCCCGGGGACCAAACTGGACGCAGTCCTGGCCGGGAAAACGATCACCTTGGAGGCCGACGGTTTCAACACCTATGGCACCATCGCTTGGAGCGTCATCGTCAAAGGTCATGCCGAGATCGTCACGAAAGCCGACGAACTTCAGGAGTCCGCAGCAATGGAACTGTCTCCGTGGGAACCTGGCACCAAAGACCATCTGGTCCGGGTCACGCCCGCGGAATTGAGCGGCCGAAGGTTCGTGATCAACGCACCCTCCGAGTGATCGAACCCGCGGGATTCCTTGCCCCGAATCCGACCGTCCCCTCCCTGACCGCACGGGGAACCTGGAGGCGGGGCGTAAGGGACCAAAGACTCTGGGATCTACTCCCCCTGCTCCGCATTCTGGAAGAGTCAGGCCGGTTTCGGCCTGACCGGATCGAAGCAAGGAGGCAGCCATGACGGACTTGATCAGGTGGTTCGATAACCGCCGCTCACCCATTGAAATGATCGAACGGCTTTTCGAAGGTGACGTGGCAGCATCCGGGATCCGGGTCGAACAGTTGGTTGAAGGCACTACCCTGGTGGTTCGCGCCGAACTGCCGGGGATCGATCCCGAGAAGGATGTTGAAATCACGCTTGGGGAGGGGTTTCTTGAAATAAGGGCTGAACGGCAGGAGAAGAAGGAGCAAAAGGACAAGGGCAGCTACAGATCGGAATTTCGCTATGGTTCCTTCGTCCGCAGGCTGCCAGTGCCGGATACGGTCCAAAAGGACGACGTCTCCGCTTCATACAAGGACGGCGTCCTCGAAGTGAGGGCCCCGATTCCGGAGAGGGTCCAATCCTCCCCGGCTCACAAGATCCCGATTACGCGGGAGTAGGGCACACGGTCCTGCCGCCGGGCCGGACCGTGCCTCCGGCTGGCGCGGATCCCGACTGTGACTTTCGGCCCTACAAGCCGCGGCAGCCCCGGGCCACGCTAGCGGGGTACGGATTCACCCTTATCGCGGGAGGAAAGTCATGGGCGGGGAAGCATCCACAGCCAGGATCGTTGTTGGTGTTGACGGATCGGAAGCCTCCGTCGAGGCGCTGAGGCAAGCTCAGAGCCTCGCCGTGCCATTGGGAGCTCAAGTGATAGCAACGGCCTACTGGGAGTTCCCCCAGGTCTACGGCGGCTATGTGGCCATGGGCATCGACGACTTCGAAGAAAGTGCCAACCAGGTCCTCAAGGAATCCTTGGCGAAGGTGTTCGGTCCCGAATTGCCGGACTACGTCGTCTCACGCGTTGTCCGCGGTCACCCACGGGAATCCCTCATTGAAGCTAGCCGGGAAGCCGACATGATCGTTCTCGGCAGGCGTGGCCACGGAGGATTTGGCGGGCTCTTGCTCGGATCGGTGAGTTCCGCCTGCGTCGCCCACGCCCACTGCCCGGTCCTTGTTGTCCATGCTCCGGAAGCGAGCTGAACGGCGCGAGGAGACTCCCGAGGAGAACCAATGTCCCTTCCCGAGATGGATCCGGCCCGCTTCGACGGTGCCCGGCACGTCACGCAGGAGCTTAGCCAGGAGCGGTGCTGGGAGTTGCTGTGCTCACAGGACACAGGCCGCTTCGGCTTCAACTACAAGAACAGAGTGATGATCCTGCCCGTCAGCTACCTCGTCCACGGCCGGGCAATCTACTTCCGCACCTCCGCTGCCGGTACCATCGGCGACGCCGTGCCTCGCCTGAGTTCATCGTTCGAGATTGATGGGACACGGCCCGACCGGAGCGAAGGGTGGTCGGTCCTTGTCAGCGGTCCTTCCTCACACGTGGAGGAGCCGGCCCTGCTGACCTATCTTTGGGGACAGGTCATGGAAGAGCCCTGGGCAGGCGGCCCAAGGAATGACTTCATCCGGATCCACGCTGCGGTAGTGACTGGCCGACACGTGCACCTGGCCTGAATCCGGGTTCGGGCGCCAGGCGTCGACGGCGTCCGCGCTATTTGCTGTTCTTGACCCGGCGTATCCGGGTGATGATGGTGGGGCACGCCAGTTGGGCAAGGACTGCATGGGCGGTTGAGCCCAGCAGGAGACGCTTTAGTCCGCCCTGCCGCGGCTGCCGAGGACCAGCAGCTTCGCTGTCGATGCGGCTTCAGCGAGGGCCTGGGCCGGTGGATCGGTGGCCAGGACTTTGTGGACCACGAGAACGGGTAACCGTCCACGCCGACGACGACTCCGCGGCGGGAGTTCTCCGTCTCTTCTCCGATGACAGCCACAGGGCAGAGCGCTACGGAAGCGATCTGCAGGGCGCGGTCGGTCAGCCGGCCTCCGGGCCTGACATGGGTCCCGGAGCCGATGACCACCAAGGACGCTTTCTTGGATCTCTTGCGGAGGGCGTACCCTGCGGTGCCCGAGATCAATACGGTTCGAACATCAACTGTCGGTTCCACCCCGGCTGCATGGGCTTTGGCCTTGATCAGAAGCTCGGTCGCGGCCTTGTTGGATCCGGTGTCGTTGATGCGGACGACTATTGGCTCTTTCATGGTTCCACCTGAACTACCCGAGCTCCGCGGGTCCAAGCGACGGAGAAGAACTCGGACGCCGTCGGAACCTCAGGGAACCGATACACTTCGAGGCCAGGTACGCCCCGGTGCCCATGATAATGAATCCCGTGATTCCCAAAACCGGGGCCCGGGCCGCGACACCCGTCAGCAGGACAAGGCATCCGACGAGTGCGGTGAAGATGCCGGATGCCACGTGCCTCCCGGCAGCTGGCTCAGTCATCGATCTCATCTTGGACGCGAATTTCGGATCATCGCGTTCCAGTTCCTGGGCGAGCTGTTCCAGGGTCTTCTTTTCGTATTCAGAGAGAGCCATCACGGGCCTCCTTTGCCGGCGTGGGTGGAAACTATCGGTGCTACAGCGGGTTGTCGAGCGGGACTGCTTCGAGATGTTCGGGAACCCTGGCGTTCCAGCCCAGTTCACGTTTGATGCGGCGGCGCAAGGCATCGGAGGCGGCAGGTTCGCCATGGGTGATATAGGTCATCTGCGGTGCCTGGTCCGCTGCGTGCATCCAACGGATGATTTCGTCGGCGTCGGCGTGCGCTGAGAATCCTTCAATGTGTATGACCTCGGCCTGGATGGGGACGTCCTGCCCGTAGATTCTGAGTTCCTTCGCTCCGTCGGCAAGGTCGGCGCCTCGTGTTCCTCCGGCCTGGTAGCCGCTGAGGATGATCGCGTTTTTCGGATCCGGACCATAGGCCTCGAGGTGGTGAAGGATCCTTCCCCCGGTGAGCATGCCACTTGCGGAGATGATGACCATGGGCCCACCCCTCAGGTTGAGAAGCCTGGAATCGTCGGCGGTGCGGGTCATGGTGGCCAGCTTGTACATGTCTTCGAACTCGTCAACGAGGAGTCGGTGTTCCTCGGGGTGCTGCCGGTACATGTAGGAAGCATCGATGGCCATGGGACTGTTGAGGTAGATCGGAATGTCTGGAATGAGTCCGCTGCGGCGGAGCCGGGAGAGATGGAGCATCAGGGTTTCTGCGCGGCCGACGGCGAAGGCGGCGATCATGATGACTCCCCCACGTTTGGCAACGCGGGACACGACCGCGCCAAGCTCGGCCGCCGGGTCCTCATCAGGGTGGCTCCGGTTGCCGTAGGTTGATTCAGTGACAAGAATGTCCGCGGCCTCCAGTTCCCGGGGAGGAAACATGAGAGGATCGTCGGCACGGCCGAGGTCTCCGGTGAAGTGGATGGAGCGTCCGTCAACGTCGACGTGGATCTGGGCTGCACCAAGGATGTGTCCGGCCGGGAGGAAGGTGGCAGCGATGCCACCGCCAAGATCAAGCGGGGCATCAAAGTCCCGGGGCTCGAAAGCATTCAAGGACCTGACCGCATCGGCCGCTGTATAGACAGGCAGAGCCGGAACATGCACCGAGGAACCCCGGTGGTCGGCGTAACGCGCTTCCTCTTCCTGAAGGTGGCCGCTGTCCGGTAGCAGCAGCTTGCACAGTTCACTGGTCCCGCGGGTAGCGTAGACCGGCCCCGTGAAGCCGTCGCGGACCAGCGCCGGAACATATCCGGTGTGGTCAAGATGCGCGTGGGTGAGGAGCACCGCGTCAATGGACCCGGGCGGGACGGGAAAGGGGATCCTGTTGCGGTCGCGGATGCGTTTGTAGCCTTGGAAGAGGCCGCAGTCAACCAAAACGCGGACGCCGCCGGAGTCAATGAGGTAGCGGGAGCCTGTGACAGTGTCCGTCGCTCCCAGGAACCGCAAGCGCGCCTGATGATTGCCGTTCATGATGGTCTCCTCCAAGTTGGACGGATACCGGGCATCCGGCGGCAGTCGGATGCCCGGTTCGCAGTTGCGCGGTTACGCGGCAGGCATCGCGTGGTGGTGTCGGTATTCCTCCGTGCTGGGCTTGATCGCCAGGGCCGTGACAACGAGGGCGACCGCGCCCGGAATCCATGCACTCCACGCGGCACCTGTCATGGAGGCGAAGCCGCCAAGCCAAGGCGCGAGGAGAAGGACGACTGCGAAAAGGGCTTGCGCCCATTCGGCAGCCGGCATCCCGGGCATGGCCAGGTTGGTGATTCCGGCGGCGACGAGCAAAACGCCGACGACCACCATGAAGGCCGTGGACGATCCGCCCTGGGATGTCCACATGACCGATAGTGCGGCATAGGCGCCGGCAGCGATGACCGTCCAGTCCTGCCAACGTGTCCACTTTTTCATCTAGATCGTGCTCCTTTGATGGGTTGTTGCTTTCTGGGTGGCCGCCCCGGTAGCGCCGGAACGGGGATCGGCATGCTCCTTGGCTTCAGGCGCATGGACGACAAGGACGGGACAGTGGGCGTGGGCGACGCAGGCTGCGCTCACGGAGCCCAGCAGCAGTCCGTTGAAGCCGCCGTGTCCGCGACGGCCTACGACCAGAAAAGAGGCGAATCTACTGGCGTCGATGAGCGACTGCCGGGCGGCGCCGAGGACGAGCCTGCTCCGGACGTTTTCGGGCAGTTCCGCACCGAAGGCCCTGGTCATGGCGTCACGAAGGATTTCTGATGCTTGGCGACTGAATCCGTCCGTCCCCATCATTTCGTAGGCCTCATGCCCCACCGGGAAATCCCAACAGATCCAGCCCTCGACGCTGGTTCCCAGCGCCGACGCGAGATGGTGGGCTTGGCGCAGGGCCTCGATGGACGCGTCAGAGCCGTCGACGCCGACGATGATCTTGTCCTGCCGGGATCGCGTGGTCATGGGATTCCCTTCCGTTTCCTGCGCTTTCTCTAAGAATGGGCAGGAAAGTCGCCGCCAAACAGGGCCGAAGGTCATGGAACGTCCCCGGGTCCTTCGGCCCTTGTTCACGGGTTGTGGGCAGTGAACAATGACATAGCCGGGCAACCATGAGGAACCGGCGGGACCGCGGCCTTGAGCTGCCGGACAGGAGGATCATGGAACGCCCCGTACCACCCCAAAGCGACCACGGAGTCGCCGGGGCGCCGCCTATCCGGGTCTACGTCCTTGATGATCACGAGCTTGTCCGCCGGGGACTCGAGGAACTGTTGGAAAGCGAAGGCTTCGTGGTGGTAGGCATGTCCGGTTCCGCGGAAGAGGCGGCCCGGCGGATTCCGGCGTTGCACCCGGACGTGTCGGTGCTGGACGCCCGGTTGCCCGACGGCACTGGCATCGAGGTCTGCCGGGAAGTGCGCTCCGTTGACCCCACGCTGAATTGCCTGATACTGACCAGCTACGACGACGAACAAGCCCTGCGAGGAGCCGTGCTTGCCGGCGCGGCAGGATATGTCTTGAAAGAGATCGGCGGCACCGATCTGCTGGGCGCCTTACGTCAGGCGGCCCGCGGCGAATCCTTGTTCGACGCAGGAGTGAAGGCAAAGATCGTCCAAGGGCTCACGGAACCCCGGCACGTTGATCCCAGAGTCGCGTCACTGACACCCCAGGAACGGCGGGTTCTGGATCTCGTCGGCCAGGGAATGACGAACCGGCAAATCGGGGAACAGATGCTGCTCGCCGAAAAGACGGTAAAGAACTATGTGTCCTCCATGCTGGCGAAACTAGGCTTCGAGCGGCGCACCCAGGCAGCTGTGTATCTTGCCCACGGTACAGGGGCAGACAAAGGAACAACCCGCTGACGGCTCAACGCCGCTGACCCTTCAATGGGCCGGAACCGACCACACCAACGTGGTTCCTTGCTCCGGCACGCTCTTGATGGAGCAAGAGCCGTCCAACTCAAATGCGCGCTGTTCCATGTTCACCAAACCATTCCCGGGAACGGGATCACTGAACCCTCTTCCGTTGTCTTCAATGATGAGGGTCAGCATCCCTCCTTCCAATGAGACTGAAACGCTGATGGCGTGCGCATCCGAGTGGCGGACCGCGTTGCTGAGGCCCTCGGAGATGACCGCGAGCGCGTTGGTGACGGTTCCGTCGTCGAACACCGAATCGACCGCGCCGGTGAGCGTCAGGTGCGGGGCGAATGGCAGTGACCGGGTGGCGTTGCGGACAGCCTGCAATATCCGGCTGCTCAGCAACCCCTGCTCACCGGAACTGGCTTGCAAGGAATAGATCGTGTTTCGGAGATCCCTGATAGTCGCATCCAGTTCCGCCGTGACCGCATCGATCCGGGTCAAAGCGGGTTCGCCTGTCGTAAACCGCCGCAGACTCTGGATACTGAGTCCCGCGGCGAAAAGACGCTGGATGACGACGTCGTGCAGGTCCCGCGCGATGCGGTCCCGGTCCGTGAAGACCACCAGCTGCTCACGGAGCCGGTGGATTCGGTCAAGCTCCAGGGCCAAGGCCACGTGGGAGCCGAAGACGGCCCCCATCTCCACATCGGTCTTCGCGAATGGTCCTGTTCCGCTTGCACGGACCAGAAGCAGGAGTCCATGGTGGGCGCCTTGGGCGCTAAGATCGATCGCCAGGAGCTTTCCCAACGACAAGCCCGCAGGCCCCCCGAGGATGTCGACGTATTCGTCCAGGCAGGCTGGTTTCCCGGTCGCAGCGACTTCCCTGATCTCCGCGGAATCCATGGGAAGGATGCTCCCGGCGAATCTTTCGCTGCCCGCTCCCGCAGCGCCTGCGACGGCATACGAACCCACCCCACCGTCCGGGACCAGGATCAAGGCAAGCTGCGACCCGGACTCGCGCAATGCCTTGTCCGCAATCAGGTCCAGCGTTACCTCGTTAGGCTCTGCCATTCGATCATCGCTTAGCATTCGGCCGGTAACTTCCATGCAGGCCTCAAGCCAGGACGCGCGGCGGCGGGCATCCTCATACAGGCGTGCGTTCTCGATGGCCACACCAGCGGCGGCGGCCAATGCGACGGCAAGATCCTCATCTTCCGGAGTGAAATCGCCGCCTCCTTCCTTTTCGGTCAAATAGAGGTTGCCGAAAACGACGTCGCGAACGCGCACAGGGACACCGAGGAAGGACTTCATGGGCGGATGGTTCTCGGGGAATCCGTAAGATTTGGGGTGCTCGTGAAGATCGTGCAGGCGAAGAGGCGCAGGCTCCGTGATCAGCAGGCCGAGGACACCATGCCCGGTCGGTAGCGGGCCGATACGGCTGGCAAGGTCCTCGTCGATGCCGACCGTGACGAAGTGACTAAGCGACTTGTCCTCGCCAATCACCCCCAAGGCCCCGTAGCGGGCGCGAAGCAACCGGCAGGCCGACGTCACCACCCTGTCCAGCACAGCCTCAAGGCTCAAGTCTTCGGCGACCGCGACAACAGCTTCCAGCAGTCCGCGCATGTGCTCCTGGGCCTCGAGGAGTTCTCCCGCCCTGGACAGAAAGTCCCTCAGCAGGTCTTCGATCCGGATTCCCGGGACGTGCGGGCGATCGGCCCGCACAGGATCTGGAGTAGAGCCGTTCATTTACTGCCTTTCGAGCGGTATTGCCCACACCGGGCAGGTACCCGTGTCGCGCCAAGTGGCACATCCGATGCCAGACTACTACCGAGTCCCGTGTTCGCCCAGATGACCGTGGGGCGAGGGTCTTTGTGCCCTGTTTCCCGCTCATCCCAGGGCGTAGCCTCTGCGACATGACGAACAAGCCATCAACACCGGAGCCAGAGATCCTGCAACCTCAACAATGCTGGGAACTCTTGCGCGGCGTCTCCGTGGGACGCCTCGCAGTGTGGGTCGTAGATCATCCGGACATCTTCCCGGTCAACTACAAGGTCGACCACGGCACCCTCGTCTTCCGCACCGGAGAAGGAACCAAGCTCCACTCGGCCCTGGGCGAAACACCTGTTGCGCTGGAGGCCGACGGCGTCAACCCGGACACCGGGGTGGCGTGGAGCGTGGTCGTGAAAGGGCAGGCTGTTGCCATCAAGCTCACCCAGGAGGTGCTCGATACGGTCGGGCTGCTCCTCTTCCCTTGGCAGGCCGGCCGCAAAGACCACTTCGTCCGCATCGTCCCGACGTCGATTACCGGGCGCCGCTTCACTGTCACCCCTCCCCTGACCTGGTGGAGTCCCCTGGACGACGCCACCCGTGCCGGACTCGAATGATGGGGTGCACGGCGGGCCTAAAGCCCCTAACGACGCCGGACAGCCGCCGGTAGCGTCAGGCTCATGAACCCTCAATCAGCGGATGATATCGAAAGACTGAACCCTGAGGAATGCCTTGAGTTGCTTGGCCAAGCAACCGTTGGCAGGCTGGCCGTGATTGTCGAGGATCATCCGGACATCTTCCCGGTGAACTACATCGTGGACCACGCCTCCATCGTCTTCCGGACAGGGATCGGAACGAAATTCTGGAGCTCGATGCGGGGCCCCTGCGCGCTGGAAATCGACGGCTTCGACGCGGGCTCCGGGAAGGCCTGGAGCGTCGTTGTCCGCGGCCAGGCGCACCTCATCGTCGACCGGGAGGAAAAGTCAGCCGCCGACGCCCTCCACCTCGATCCGTGGCAGCCGGGCAGCAAGAGCCACTATGTTCGCCTCACCTTGGATGCTTTGACCGGGCGACGTTTCAAGACCACCCGACCCGACATCTGGGATACCCCCGTGTGGGATGCCCGCTCCGAGCTTTTCCACTGACTTGCCGTCGATTCCCGGTGCCCTTGAAGGTACCGCGCTTGCACTCTTTGAATGGATCAATCATGAAAGCACTCGTCTATGGCGGACCAGGACAAAAGTCGTGGACCGACGTTCCGGACCCCCTCGTCATCCATCCAACCGACGCCATCGTCCGCATCGATACCACCACAATCTGCGGGACGGACCTTCATATCCTCAAAGGCGACGTTCCGGCCGTTCAGGAGGGACGGGTCCTCGGGCATGAGGGTGTCGGAACGGTCACCGAAGTAGGTTCCTCCGTCACCGGGTTCAGGACCGGAGACCGCGTCCTCGTTTCCTGCATCAAGTCTTGCGGCCACTGCGGCAACTGCAAGAAGGGCCTCTACTCGCACTGCTCCGGGGAGGAGGGCCAAGCCGGAACCGGCTGGATCTTCGGCCATCTCATTGACGGCACCCAAGCCGAGTACGTGCGTGTCCCGTACGCGGATAACTCGCTCTACAAACTGCCCCAAGGTGTCACCGACGACCAAGCCGTCATGCTCTCCGACATCCTGCCCACGGCGTTTGAAATCGGAGTCCAAGCCGGTCGCATCAAGCCAGGCGACGTCGTCGCCGTGGTCGGCGCGGGCCCCATCGGCCTCGCCGCGATAGCCACATCAGGCCTCCACGGCGCCGCCACGATCATCGCCATCGATCCGGACGAAGGGCGCCTTGCCCGGGCCCGGGAGTTCGGCGCAACAGGGGCCGTAAACCCCTCCGGTCCAGCGTGGATCAGCGACGTCATGTCCTACACCGACGGCGCAGGCGTGGATGTCGCCATCGAAGCAGTCGGAATCCCGGATACTTTCGACATGGCCTTGCGCCTTGTCCGCCCCGGCGGGAATGTGGCCAACATCGGCGTGCACGGGAAATCAGTTGAACTGCGCCTCCAGGACCTTTGGATCCGCAACATCAACATCAGTATGGGCCTCGTCAACACCAACACGACCCCGATGCTGCTGAGGCTGGTGGCCCAGCACAAGATCCCCGCCGAGAAATTCGCGACGCACCACTTCGCCCTGGCACAGATCATCGATGCCTACGACACCTTCTCCAGGGCGGCTGAAACACACGCACTGAAGGTCATTCTCAGCCGGGAATCCCACCAGTAGGCAAACACCGGCTGAAGCTCCTTCCCTGAAAAGGCAACCAAGAGCGGCGGTTCCGATGGACACAATCCGGCGTTTTCCGCTGGTAGCCGCCACGATGCTCGCAGGAGCGTGCGTAGGGCTAGTGCTGGGCCTCGGACAGCCGGCCGCGGCACAAACTACAGCGACGATCTATGCCCTGGCCGTGGCCGGATACCGTGCCGTGTCCATGCTGCGGGATCTGTTCCGAGGACGGTGGGGCATCGACCTGCTGGCCGTAACGGCGATCGTCAGCACGCTCGTGGTGGGCGAATACATTGCTTCACTCATCATCGTGCTGATGCTCACGGGGGGAGACGCGCTGGAGGAATTTGCCCACGGACGGGCTACGCACGAGCTGAAAGCCCTCCTTGAGCGGGCTCCCCGGACCGCGCACCGCGAGACCCCGGGCAACCCTGTGGAAGAGGTTCCCGCAGGGAGTGTCCGTGCCGGAGACACGCTGTTGGTCAAACCCTCCGAAATCGTTCCCGTAGACGGACGCCTGCTCTCCCCCGCCGGGACTTTCGACGAGTCCTCCCTGACCGGCGAGAGCCTGCCGGTTGAGCACCAGACCGGCGACCCCCTGCTGAGCGGCGCCGTCAACGGCGAAGAAGCCATTCGCATGGTTGCAAGCGCCACCGCCGCGAATTCCCAATACGGCCGGATCGTGGCCCTCGTCCAAGAAGCTGCGGCGAGCCGCGCCCCCACCGTCAGGCTTGCCGACCGATACGCCGTTCCCTTCACGATATTCGCCTTTCTGCTGGCCGGAATCGCTTGGTACTTCAGTGCCGATCCAGAACGGTTTGCCCAGGTGCTCGTCGTTGCGACACCGTGTCCCTTGTTGATCGCAGCACCTGTGGCGTTCCTTGCCGGTACCAGCAGGGCAGCCCGCTCGGGGATCATCATCAAGAATGCCGGCACCCTCGAACAGCTCGCCCGCGTCAGGACGGCTGTCTTCGACAAGACCGGGACACTCACCCACGGCCGTCCCGCCTTGCACGCGATACAGGTCTCCCCAACCGCCGCCCAAGACCTATCCGCCGCTCGGATACTGCAACTCGCAGCGTCCGCTGAACAGTCTTCCTCCCATGTGCTGGCGGCCTCCGTGATCGATGCAGCACGATCCCGCGGCCTGCCGCTACTTCCGGTCAGCAGCGCCAGCGAGCATGCGACCCAAGGTGTGACGGCTGTCTGCGGGAACCAGACCGTGGTGGTCGGCAAAGCGGCCTTTGTGGGCTCGGCGACGAGCGGATTTGAAAAGGCAGACGTGGCCAGCGGACAACTTGGAATCTACGTCGGCGTGGACGGGCGCTTCGCCGGAACGCTGATCATGAGCGACCCTTTGCGGGTAAACGCGGTGGCTACCTTGGCCGCGCTGCGACGGCTCGGCGTGCGGGAAACCATGCTCCTGACCGGTGATACCCGTTCCACCGCGTCACATATTGCGGCCGAAGCCGGGATAACACGGATCCTGGCCGATTGCCTGCCTGCCGACAAGGTGGCCGCCGTCGCCGAATTGAACGATCGACCGGTCCTGATGGTCGGCGATGGAGTCAACGACGCACCCGTCCTCGCCGCGTCCGACGTCGGTGTAGCAATGGGTGCCCGGGGAGCAACCGCGGCCAGCGAATCTGCCGACGTCGTCATCATGCTCGATGACCTATCCAAGGTGGCCGCTGCCGTCGACATCGGCCGGCACACCATTCACATCGCCCGCACCAGCATCTGGACAGGCATTCTCCTGAGCGTGGGGTTGATGGCGGCTGCGGCATACGGCTTCGTGCCGGCAGTGGCCGGGGCTCTCCTGCAGGAGTTGGTCGATCTCGCGACGATCCTGAATGCGCTCCGGGCCTTGGGGCATAGCCGGATGCCGGGGGTCGAATCGACGGGGCGTGTTCCCCTTGAGAAGCTCCGAAAACTGGACCGTGACTTTCGGCCCTAGCCTGCCAGCCGCCTGCCGGACAGGGTGGAGCAATGAACACAGAACCATCGTCGAATCGGATCATTGTGGGAGTGGACGGCTCCGAGTACTCGTCTGCAGCGTTGCGATGGGCAGGGCGGATGACTGAACGGCTGGACATGCCGCTTGAAGCCATCACATGTGTCGGCATGCCGGATCTCTTTTTTTCTTCGCGCATGGAGCAAGGGATCAGCAAATTCACGAGCGAATTGGAGGAATCCGCGAAGCAATTGGTAGAACAAGCGCTGGATCGGGCTTTTGCGGAGAGGCCCGGAAACCTGAGCATCACAGTCAAGTTCGGGGCACCGGCCAAAGTCCTTGTCGAGGAGAGCCGGAACGCCCAACTCCTTATCGTTGGCCGCCACGGCGTAGGCGGGTTCCTGGGCCAGGCCATCGGTTCCGTGAGCCGGGCGTGCGCGGCACACTCACAGTGCCCCGTGCTGCTGGTAGGCCAAGAGGTTGAAAGTACCTGATGGCGCGGCACGCCCGGCGGCTATTTTGGCAAGGCGGGACGCGTTATCAGCGTCGGGCACCGGACATTGAGTAGCACGTGCTGAGCCACGGAGCCGACCAGCACGCGGGCACCGCCTCTTCCTTTGCAGCCCATGACCAGCAGCCGCGCACGGGCACCGGCGTCCAGGAGCGCTTCCGCCGGCGCGCGCTCAAGGTCCAGGATCTTGAGTATGGCCAAACCCGGGTGCCGCTCCTCCAGGCCCTTGACCGATTTGGACAACAGCGCGTGCCCATCGAGCCCAGATTCTGCAGCCCCGGTCCCGCGCCCCGGTCTCCCTGACGCGGCAGGATCACGGCCGCTACCAGCATGGACGATCACGAGTTCCTGCCGCATCCGCTGTGCCTCGTCAGCGGCACACTCGACGGCGAGCTCGGAGTCCAGGGAGCCATCGACACCAACCACTACGCCGGATGACTCACGCGTTGAACGCGCAGGCACAATGGCGACAGCGCAATGGCTGATGACCGCGATCTGAAAGCTGACGGAACCAAATCCTTCGCCGTGGTTGCCGGGGCGCCTGTCCGTTCCCACGACGACCATTTCCGCGTCCGCAGAAAGCTTGCGCATGGTCTCGGCGGGCTCTCCGGAACTGAGCGTCGTAACTACCCCAAGGGAGGGAAACCGCGCGGTGACCCCTGCTGCCTCGCCTTTCAGCAGGTCCTTGGCTTGTGCGGTCGCGGCGTCGTGGAGAGCCTTCTCCGGGAACGCCCATGGCTCAGGAACGGCATGGACCAGGTTGAGCTGAAGTCCCAGATCCCTGGCCCGTTCGGCGGCCCAGTCCACGGCAGCACTGCCGACCGCGGACCCGTCGACACCAACGAGAATATTCTTCTTCACGAGCGCACGTGCCTTCCTGGAACCAGCGGCAATCTCTCCCCAGTTTCGTCGGCTGCAAAGGTGACATGCAAGGGCCGGAAGACCCTCCCAGCGCACGCAGTTTCCGGGTTATGTTCCCTGAGGGGTATCGCGTTCCAATGCCCGGTACCGCGCTGTCTTCGTGAAAGGACATCGGCGTGCTGATCCTTGTATTGAATCCAGGTTCCTCATCCTTGAAGTACCACCTGCGTCGAATCGGGACATCTGAAGTTAAGCCCGGGATCCTGCTGGAACGGGCCATCGACGGCACGCAAGGGGGCACGCTGGATCCCGTCTTCCTTGGCAACGTGTTCGACGAGATCGATGCCGCCGTCCGGGACATAACGGAGGGGGAACGCCCAGACGCAATCGGGTTCAGGGTGGTCCACGGCGGGGATCGCTTCAGTTCTCCGGTCTGCGTTACCCGGACCGTCCTGGATGCCATCCAGGAACTGGGTGAGTTTGCGCCGCTCCACAACGCGGCAAGCGTGGCGTGCATGCGTGCCGCGTCCGCCCGTTGGCCGAGCACGCCGCAGGTAGCCGTTTTCGACACGGCCTTTCACCGTACGATTCCCGACCATGCCTCCCGGTACGCCGTCCCGGAGGAGCTCCATACGAAATACGGGATCAGGCGCTACGGTTTCCACGGGATCTCCGTGGAGATGGTTTGCCGCGATACAGGGACGTATCTCGGGGTCCCGCCGGGCTCGTTGAATGCGGTAGTGGCGCACCTTGGCAACGGCGCCTCGGTTACCGCTGTTCGGGAGGGCCGCAGCGTGGACACATCCATGGGCATGACCCCCCTGGAGGGGTTGGTCATGGGTACCCGGTCCGGTGATCTTGATCCGTCCATTGTCACGCTGTTGCAGCGCAGAGGCCTTGGACCGGACGAGATCGATGACCTCCTCAACCATCAAGCAGGTCTGCTGGGCCTGACCGGATCAGCCGACATGCGCTCAATCCAGGACGGTGTGCGGCACGGGAATCCCCGTGCGATCCTCGCCTCGGACATGGCCGCTTACCGGCTGGCCAAGTACATCGCGGCCTACAACATGGTGGTCGGCGGGGCCGGAGCCTTGGTCTTCACCGGCGGTATCGGCGAACATTCCGGTGAGTTCAGGTCCCAGGTCATCTCGCTGCTCGGACCCCTCGGCCTCTTCATCGACAAGGTCAGGAACCGCTCTGACGAAACCGGCGTCCGCATCATCAGCACCGACGGATCAAGGTTTCCTGTCCTGGTCGTCCCGAGCGACGAGGAACGGGCTATCGCGGAGGCGACAGCCGCCGTCGTTCTTTCGGATGATCCGGCGTGTCAACGGGCCGCCGCTATTGACCCTTAGGCCGCCGACGCACGGGACGCCTTGGCACAACCGCGACAACCGGTGCGCTGAAGCGGGCGGCGCGGCGGGAGATGTGGTGGCTAGCCGGCCGACGCCGGATCCGCGTCGGCACGCCCGGCAACTGCTGCGCGGCGCGGGAGAAGAACAAGCTCTTGGCGAATTCCACCATGACCATGTAGATGACCACCATCCCTAGCAGAGCGAGGAAGAACGGCACCGGCAAAGGATCGAAGCCCAACAGGCCCGCCAGCGGTGACAGTGGCAGGAAAATCCCCGCGGCCACCACGCCCAAGGATGCACTCAGCAGGCCAACGGAAGGACGGCTTCGCAGGAACGGGACCCGCCGGGTCCTGATGGCGAAAATGATGAGTGTCTGCGTGGCGATGGATTCGATGAACCAGCCCGCCCTGAACTCCCCCGGGACGGCGTTGAAGACAAAAAGCATCAGCGCGAAGGTCGCAAAGTCGAAGATTGAGCTGATCGGCCCGAAAAGGAACATGAAGCGCCGGATGAAGGCGATGTTCCAGTGCGAGGGTGCCAGCAGCTGTTCCTTGTCCACGCGGTCGCCCGGGATGGCCAATTGGCCGCTGTCGTAGAGCAGGTTGTTGAGCAGGATCTGCCCCGGCAGCATGGGCAGGAAACTCAGCACCACCGACGCCGTGGCGGCACTGAACATATTGCCGAAGTTGCTGGACGTTCCCATCAGCACGTATTTGATGGTGTTCGCGAAGATCCTCCGGCCCTCCATCACGCCCTCGGCAAGGACGCCCAGGTCCTTTTCCAAAAGGACCACATCGGCAGCGTCCTTGGCGACGTCCGTGGCGCTGTCCACGGAGATCCCGATGTCCGCTTTGTGAAGGGCCAGGGCGTCGTTGACGCCGTCGCCCATGAAGCCCACTGCTCCGCCGCTTTGGCGGAGCAGGGTGATGATCCGCGCCTTCTGTTCGGGCGAGACACGCGCAAAGATGGTGGCTCGCCGGGCGGCGGCGGCCAGCTCGGTATCGGACAGAGCGTCAACGTCCGCGCCGACAAGCGTTCCACCGGAAATCACGCCGAGCTCGGAACAGACTTTTTCGGCGACTTTGGCGTTGTCTCCGGTGGCGATTTTCACGGAGATGCCCAGCGTGGCCAGCCGTTCGAGTGACTCTTTCGCGTTCGCTTTGGGGCGATCGAGGAAAACGAGGAACCCTGCGAGGACGAGGTCCTTTTCGTCGGGAGGCGTGATCTTGCTCAGCCCCGCGGCGGGGCGGGTAGCCACCGCGACGACGCGCGATCCGGCGTCGAACTGTTCATCCAGCATGGCCTGGACATTCGGCGGCGTCCGCCCGCAGAGGGCGAGGACGTCTTCCGGGGCGCCCTTGGTAACCAGACGTGCCGGGCCGCCGGCTTCCCGCACGAGGACGCTGGTGCGGCGGCGCTGGTGGTCGAAGTCGATCAGGTCGAGGCGCTCGAAGCGGGCGGGATCAAAGGCTGCGGCCCCGGTGCTTTCCCACAGTGCAGCGTCGAGCGGGTTCTGCCCGGCCGTGGATTGCTTGGCCTCGGCATAGTCGGTTTCAGTGGCCAGCAGACCCAAGGTGACGAGTTCGACGTCGGACACTTCCGGTGAGGCGGGCAGCGCTCCGGTGAAACTGATGCGTCCCTCAGTGAGGGTGCCGGTTTTGTCGGTGACCAGGATGTCCATGTCACCCAGGTCCTCGATGCAGACCAGTCGTTTGACCAACACTTTCCGCCGGGCCAGCTGGCGGGTGCCGGTAGCGAGGCTGGTGCTCACGACGGCGGGCAGCAGCTGCGGCGTGATGCCGACGGCGATTGCGAGGGAGAACAGCAGCGACTCGACGAGCGGGCGCTGCAGCAGCAGGTTCGCGATGAAGATCAGCGTGGTGAGCCCGATAGCCACCTGCAAAAGCAGGAACGAGAACCGCTTCAGCCCGAGCTGGAATTCGGTCTGGGGCTGGCGTTCTCCCAGGCCCAGCGCGATACGGCCGAATTCGGCGCGGGCCCCGGTCGCTACCACGACGCCCGTGCAGCCGCCGGACTGGATGACAGTTCCCATGAAGATGCAGGAGGCGAGGTCGCCCAGGGACGAGCCGGGCGCCACAGGAGCCGGATCCTTCCCGGCTGGCAGGGACTCCCCCGTCAGGATGCTTTCGTCGCAGAGGAGGTTCTTGGTGCTGAGGAGGCGGATGTCGGCGGGGATGATGGCGCCCAAACTAAGGTGTACGACGTCGCCGGGCACCAGACCGGTGACGTTGACGTCCTGCGTGGTTCCGTCGCGCAGCACAGTGGCGCGGTGGGTCACGCGGGAGTGCAGGGCTTCGGAGGCGCGTTCGGCGCGGAATTCGTTGGTGAAGCCCAAGCCCACGCTGACCAGGAGGATCACGCCGATCACGATCGAATTGGTGGCATCGCCCAGGAACAGGGACAGGCCGGCCGTGATGATCAGCAGGATGAGGATGGGACTGGCGAACTGCCGCCCCAACACCGCCCAGCCGTTGGCCCGGTGGGTCCGCACGGCGTTCGGGCCGAGTTCTGCAAGGCGCGCGGCGGCTTCTTGGTTTGGCAGGCCGGTTGGGTCGGAGCCGAGGTGTTCGAGCACTTGGTCGAGAGGAAGGCATGCGGCCTCGTTGATCGGCAGCTGGATTGAGTGCCGTTCCTTGACGTTGATATCTGACATGCCGTATCCGTTCGAATGCGTCGACTGAGGGAGTCGCCCCGGGATAAGGGTAAGGCTTTGGGAAAGGTACTTGGAGCCCGCGCGTGCTCTAGAGGAGATCCGTCTGCATGGAGACTGCCACAGCGGCGCAGCCTAGGGCCCTATGGCCCTAACCGCCCCGGCCGTGCATCTGACACCGTGAAGACCAGAACAGCCCAGGCACCACAGACGCGTGCATTCGGCACGCCGTCGACCCCGGAAGAGGCAAACCCATGGAAACCGGAACCTCCGTTACGGAAGCGTCGAGCGAGGACTTCGAGCTACTGAACCGGTACTGGTCCGCAGCCAATTACCTTACGGTGGCCCAGATTTACCTCCAGGAAAACCCCCTGCTGCGGGAGCCGCTGCTCCCCCACCACATCAAGCCCCGGCTCCTTGGGCACTGGGGAACCAGCCCCGGATTGTCGTTGATCTATGCCCACTTGAACCGGCTCATCAGGCGGACCTCAGCGGAGGTCCTCTTCGTTGCGGGTCCGGGCCATGGCGGTCCCGCCGTCGTCGCGAACCTCTATCTGGAGGGAACCTACTCGGAGATCTATCCCAAGGTGGGGATGGACCTCCAAGGACTCCGGCGTCTTGTCCGGCAGTTTTCGACGCCGGGCGGGATCGCGAGCCATGTTGGTCCGGCCACTCCCGGTTCCATCCACGAGGGAGGCGAGCTTGGCTACTCCTTGATGCACGCCACCGGCGCGGCCATGGACAACCCCGGGCTGATCGTCGCTTGCGTCATCGGCGATGGCGAAGCCGAGACCGGCCCGTTGGAAGCATCATGGAAAGCGCCATCCTTCCTCAATCCGGCCCGGGACGGCGCCGTGCTGCCGATACTCCACCTGAACGGGTACAAGATCTCTGGCCCCACCGTTCTCGGCCGGAGATCTGACGAGGACGTCGAGGCGCTGCTCAGGGCCCATGGCTGGGATCCGGTGACGGTTTCCGGCGACGATCCCCGATTTGTCCATCGCGCCCTCGCCGCAGCGATGGACGGGGCGTATGGGAGCATCCGCGAACTGCAATCCACGGCCCGCAGCCAGGGCGTGCACGGCCCGGCGCCGTGGCCTGCCATCATCCTGCGGACGCCCAAAGGGTGGACCGGGCCAGCCGTGGTGGACGGGGTCCCCGTCGAAGGAACCTTTCGCTCGCACCAAGTGCCCTTGGCAAACGTCCGCGAGAATCCTGAACACCTGGCCCAGCTGGAGGCCTGGATGCGCTCGTACCGGCCGGAATCCCTCTTCGACAACACAGGCCGGTTCGTCACCGAATTGGCCGCGCTTGCTCCGGAGGGCAGCCTCCGCATGGGCGCAGCCCGTGCAGGCCGGGGCGGGACCGGGACTGCCCTTGAGATCCCCGAGCTGGAACGGTACGCGGTGCCGGCTTCCCCGCGGGGATCGAGCATCCACGAGACCACCAGGCCCCTGGGTGAACTGCTCCGGGACATCTACATCGCTACGGCCGACCATCCCCGGTTCCGGCTCTTCTGCCCTGACGAAACCAACAGCAACCGGCTCGGGGCTGTCTTCGAGGCCACCGACCGCTGCCTCCTGGAACCGGCCAGGGCCTTCGACCATGCCCTGGCCGAAGACCATGTCGCGCCGGGCGGCAGGGTCATGGAAGTCCTCTCCGAACACCTGTGCCAGGGCTGGCTGGAGGGATACCTCCTCACGGGCCGCCATGGACTCTTCGCTAGTTATGAGGCCTTCGCGATGGTCAGCGCGTCGATGACCGTCCAACACGCCAAATGGCTCCAGCATGCGCGGGAACTTGAATGGCATGCCCCCGTGCCGAGCCTGAACATTCTCCTGACCTCCACCTGCTGGCGCAACGACCACAATGGCTTCAGCCACCAGGGGCCCGGACTGATCGACACGGTGCTGTCCCTGTCAGGGACGGTCACCCGCGTCTACCTGCCACCGGACGCTAACACCCTCCTCGTCACCGCCGACCACGTCCTGCGCAGCAAGGACTACGTCAATCTGGTGGTCGTGGACAAACAGCCGCACCCGCAGTACCTCACCCTGGAGGAGGCAAGGCGCCATGCCGCGGCAGGAGCGTCCATTTGGTCTTGGGCCGGGAACGAGCAAACCGACGGCGCCCGGGCAGTGCCCGACGTCGTCCTGGCCTGCGCGGGGGACATCCCCACCCAGGAGACGCTGGCCGCAGCCTGGTTGCTGCAAGAGCATCTGCCCGCACTCGTGGTCCGCGTTGTCAACGTCATGGATGCCATGATTTTGCCGCCCCGGGACACCCACCCCCACGGCCTGTCCGGTGAGAAGTTCGAAGAACTGTTCACGGCAGACGGAGAAGTCATCATGGCCTGGCACGGCTACGCCCGGGCTCTGCACCAACTCCTGCATGGAAGACCCCGCCCGGAGCGGTTCCACGTCCGCGGCTATAACGAACAAGGCACCACCACCACCCCCTTCGACATGGTGGTCCTGAACAAGATGAGCCGCTACCACCTGGTCCTCGAAGCGCTGCGCCGTGTTCACCGGCAAGTCATGGGCGCGGATGAACTCGTCGACTTCTGCCGCAGGCAGCTGGATGCGCACACGCGCTACATCCTGGAGCACTTCGAAGACCTCCCGGAAATCCGGGACTGGGTCTGGACACCGCCCGTTCCCTGACGTCTGTGTGAGAGGCGGTCATTCTCGGCGCCTGAGAGCAGCCCGGCGAACCGTGAGTTCTGTTTCGTCGATCTCTCCCCGGGCGAACCGCTCATTGAGGATACGCTCGGAATCATCGGGTGGCCCTTGGAAACCCCGTCCGACCGAGTGGTTTCCCCGCAGCAGGAGGACCACCAAGGTGGCAATGCCACCCCAGACCAACAACATCATCAGCCCCATGACAATCCAGCCGCCGGTGCCGAAGTTTCCACCCCATCCCCACATCATGGCCAATCTCCCTTTGAATTCGATTGCGTACCTGCATCCAGTGTCGCCCGTTTCTGATCCCTCCCACAGGGCATTTAGTCACACCGCCGGGTCTTTCGGCCCTACAGCAGGAGAAGGGCGCTCAATAGGCTGCAGGGAGTTGCGGGTCTTCATACCCGCGATCGTGTCCCGGACGATCGAATATAGGAGCAGGCATGTCACTCCCGAGCATGGACGCAGGCCGCGTTGACGGCGGACTGCACGTCGCGGAAGAACTCAGCCAGGAACAGTGCTGGGATCTCCTGCGTTCAAACACCACCGGCCGCTTTGGCTTTGTTGAGCAAGGCAGGGTGGTAATCCTCCCCGTGAATTACCTGGTCGACGGCCAGTCCATTTACTTCCGTACGGCGGGAGATGGATCCATCGCCGAGGCAGTCCCGTCGCTCGGGTCGTCCTTTCAAATAGACGATTCACGTGCCGATCGGGCCGAAGGTTGGTCGGTACTGGTCAGTGGAGCCTCATCCCGTGTTGAGGACCAGGACCTGCTGACCCGGCTATGGGGAAGGGTCATGGCCGAGCCGTGGGCCGGTGGAGCACGGAACCTCTTTATCCGGATCCAGGCACACAGGGTCACCGGACGCCACGTGCATCTGGAGTGAGCCCATCGAAAGTGAGCCCGGAGCCATTCCGGTTTCATACACGCTCACGGGCAAGGAGACCATGGATACCGCGGAAGAAATCATCGTTGGGTACGACGGGTCCGCCGCGGCTGTCCCGGCCGTCCGCTGGGCTGCCCGCCAGGCGGCTCAGCGGAACTGCAGACTCCACTTGGTCCACAGTTCCCTGTGGCCGGCAATGACCCCCGAGCCCGGTCCGATGCCGGGCGTCGAAGGCAGCGGGTTGCGACGGGCGGCGGAGGACATCGCTGCGGAGGACATTCTGACCGATGGCGTGGAACAGGTCCATGACACGGTTCCCGGATTGGCTGTCAAAACGACGCTGCTCTTTGGATGGCCGGCCGAACACCTCAGGACCCTCTCCTCCGGTGCCGCGCTGCTCGTTACCGGCACCCGGGGCGCAGGGGGATTCAAGGGACTGCTGATCGGCTCCGTCAGCCTGGAGCTCGCGGCAACAGCCGATTGCCCGGTTGCCGTCATCCGCCGCGGAGAACACCCCGGCGGGCCGGTAGTCGTCGGCGTCGACGTCGACGACTGGGAACTACCGCTTCGGCACGCCTGCACCCTGGCTGCATTGGCGGGTTCAGCCCTTCGAGTGGTGCACGTCCGGAAGGAACACTGGGTTCCACGCCATCTCCAAAACACGGGCACCCCGACTCAAGACCAAGCAGATCTCCTCGTCCAGGCGGTTCTCGACTCCGCGGCGCGGAATGCCCAAGAATCAGTTCCGGGCCTTGATCTCCAGATACGCTCTCCGATCGGCTCATCAATTCCGGGCACGATTCTGGCGGAGGCTCAGGATGCCTCCATCATCGTCGTCGGGACCAAAGGACGCGGACTCATTCGGGGTACCATCGGTTCGGCCGCCCACGCTGTGCTTCATCACGCCAGCTGCCCGGTCCTGGTTGTGCGCCGGCCCAGCTGAGATCTCCTGTGAACAGGTGCTGTTCAGTACAAGTCGCCAGGGGCCAGCTCGTCACTTTCCGGCCCCCGGTGAATGCGCCTTCCGGTGATGGACGTCGGGATGATCTCAACGAAAACCCGCTTCTTGGTAGAGGTCAATTGTTGGCGCGGAATCCTCTCGGCGGCTTCTATCTCGGCACCGGATTCCAATTGCCGCGCCCTGCCTTTAACCACCACACTCCAGACCGATTCGCTACCGACCCCGTCCGTCTCGAACGCAACTTTGTCGTTGATCGTGAGCGCG
This sequence comes from Arthrobacter sp. SRS-W-1-2016, assembly GCF_002009585.1. Classification (NCBI taxonomy): domain Bacteria; kingdom Bacillati; phylum Actinomycetota; class Actinomycetes; order Micrococcales; family Micrococcaceae; genus Arthrobacter; species Arthrobacter sp. SRS-W-1-2016. The sequence goes on from NZ_MTPV01000005.1 coordinate 117,675, forward strand.
AACAGCTTCTCCCCGGGATTGGTCCGGAGGAGAATTTTTCGGTCGTGGGCAACGAAATTGATCGGATAGATCTCGGGTTCATTGGCGATGCTCAATGCCAACCGCCCGAGCGTCGCACCCAAAAGGATATTCCAGCATTCTTCCTCGTTCAGGACCTCCACGGGGTTTGCGGTATCCGGTGACATGGTTCGGTCCTTTCGATTGCGGCATACCAAGCCATTCCAGCATGCACGCCGCCCGCGCTATCCAATAGGGCCCTTGGACCCGTGTCTGTTGGCCAGCAAGCTTGTAGCGTTTCGTTCTAAGGACAGGTTCTCACCCTCAGGAACGCCCTTCGTCGAAAGAGGCCATGATGCTCGGAATAGAACAGTCGGATGCTGGAATGCCGGATCCCGGAATCTATTTCCAGTGGGGTGACTTCCTCATCCAATTCGGCAATCTGATGGTGATTGCGATTATGGTCGTGCTATTCATTCTCGCTCTGGTGGTTCCGTTTCCAGGCCGAAGGAGTCGAAAATGAGGGTTGACCGCGCGCCCGTTCCGACTGACGACGAGCCACGCTTTTCCACCTGGACAGGAAAGGCCCGGGGCTGGGCCTTGCGCCGGCTGCCACCGGACAAGCTGCTTCCCGAAGGCCAGCCGAGCTACGTATCGTCCTGGATTTACGTCTTCGGCATGGGCGCCGTTGCAGCGTTCGTCTATATCCTCGGTTCCGGTGCCGTACTGGCGTTGAACGGACCCACCTGGTTCCACGTCTCCGGCCTGGGCCGTTTCATCAACAGCACCCATTTGTGGAGCGTTGAACTGTTCTTCATGTTCATGGTGATCCACCTTTGGGGCAAATATTGGATGGCTGCCTGGCGGGGCGGCAGGGTGCTGACGTGGATCACCGGGATGCTCGCATTCGTCGTCTCGATTGTCACCGCCTTTACCGGATACCTCCTTCAAACAAATTTCGATTCGCAGTGGATTGCGTTCCAGGCAAAAGACGCCCTCAACGCGGTCGGCATAGGTGCATGGTTCAACGTCGCCGATCTAGGCCAGCTACTCATGTGGCACATCACGCTCCTTCCCCTGGTGGTCGCCGTCGTCGTCGCCCTTCACGTTGTTCTCGTTCGGATGCACGGCGTGGTGCCCCCGTTGGACGCCGCGGCATCCGATGCCCAGCTACGATCGACGGCGCCAAACCCGGCCACTGACAGCGAGGACAAGAAATGAGCAAGGCTCCAGGGTCAACGTCATGGCGTGCACGAAATGACATCGCCAGCAGGCCATGGACCGGCACGTTGCGCGAATACGACCTGTTCAAGGAACTTGCTGTCGGCCTGGTGGTTGTCGGGCTGCTTGTCCTTGGGCTCTCAGCAGTCTTCAGCTCGCCGGACGACCCCAGCGTGACCCTCAAGTCATGGGCCCAGGCCCAGCCCGCGGATTTCGTGGCAACGGCAACCGCAGAACTTGGCGGTACCAGCCATACCGCAGGGTATGGACCGCCCTACAATTCGACGCCCGATGCCTCGCAAAAACTCGGCCCTATCGACCTTCAGAGCCTTTCGGGCGTGCGGCTACCGATCGACACCGCAAGCGACTTCGTCATCACTCCCCTCCAGACCCTTCCGACACCCCCGGCTGCGGTCGAGGAATGGACGAAGGCAAGCGACGCTCAACACACTGCGTGGACTGCCGCCTACACGGACGCCCTCAGCAAGGCTCCGGACAACGACCCGGCCAAAGTGGGTCCCGGCGACTTCGGCCCCGTACCGGCCCTCACCGGGGCACTTCTGACCATGGCGCAGCAAGGCGCACTTGATCCGGTAATGAGCGCAAAGGGCTCCTTCTACAACACCGATTACAAAGCCAGCATCCTGTTCCTCGGTGACGGTACCTACTTCCCTGGCCTCGCCGACGCCCAGCACCTGACGGGCGACCAGTGGGGAATGATGAATGAAACCGGGAACTATCCCGGCCAGTCTTGGCTTTGGCTCTTCTCCGCCCTCTACCAAGTGGAACCGTTCAAATCATCGCCGAACGCCGATGTCCTTGTGGTGTTCTCCATGGTGATCCTGACGCTGCTCCTGACCCTGGTGCCCTTCATCCCCGGACTCAGGTCCTTGCCACGCCGCATACCCGTGCACCGCTTGATCTGGAGGGACTACTACAAGCACCGCTAGTCCCGCGCGCGTTCACTTGAAGTTCGCTGCGTCGAGCGCCGCCTGCAACGAGCTGAGGTAGCCCTCGCTCGTGTAAGTAGCCCCTCCCACTGTGTCCACGTTTGTTGATTGGCTCGATAGCACCTCGGATTTGAGCATCGGCACGGCCTGCTGGTCGATTTCACCGGACAGGGACCCGACGTCGGTGAGCTGCAGCGGTACCACGTCGGCGATCTTGCCGCCGGATATCACGGCCTGGACTTGCACCGTGCCGTACCGGGTCTGGATCTGGCTGCCGTCGAAGGTTCCATCTTTCGCACCGGAAGCGACCGGGCCCGCGGGACCGGCGCTGGTGCTTCCCGCCGTCGGGCTGCCCGGCCCGGAAAGCGTTCCGGTGCCCGACGGCGGATTGGCCGCCTTCGTTGTGGTGCGGCTGGATGCGGAATCAGCTTGGTTTCCGGCATGCCACCCGATCAGGAGGACGGCGGCGGAAGCGAGGCCGGCCAGTACGGCGCTACGGGCCCTCACCAGCTGAACCTTTCGTAGTGGATGCGGAACCGGGGCACGCCCGCGCGTCTTGCGTCCTCAACCACCAGGTCTGTCCAGTCGCTCGGTCCGCACACGAACACGTCGGCGTCCCGCACATGGGGGACGATCGTGGACAGGCTCATGCGGTGGCTGGCCTCGCGGGCCGGAAGCCAGCTGTCGTGGCCCCTTTTCGGCCGACGCCCCAACAGGACGTAGAGCGTTGCAGATTTCTTGACACACAGTTTCTGGAGCTCGCGGTAGAGGTACAGACCCTTCTCGTCCGGCGCCCTGACGATCACCGTCATCTCGCCGGGAGCAAAGTCGCCCTGCTCCAGCAAGGAGATGATAGGCGTGATTCCGATGCCGGCCGCGACGGCAACAGCCCGCCGGGTAGTCCGGGCCCGGTCTGTGAAGAGTCCGTAGGGTCCTTCGATGCTTACCCTGGTGCCGATCGGGAGCGCACTCAATTCGGCGGTTCCGCCTCCTAGCTCACGAACGGTGACTTTGAGGCGCAGGACCCCGGGGGCCGCCGAGAGCGAGAAAGGGTGGGCGTGCCACCAGAGCCCGCGTGACCAGAAGCGCCAGATGAAGAATTGGCCGCCGCGGACCCGAAGGTCCGCAAGCGATCGTCCGGTCATCTCGATGGAGTACACGCCCGGCGCCTCGGTGAAGATGTTGCTCACCCGAAGGTCGTGGCGCAGAGTCCGCAACACGGGAATGATGAACCGATAGACCAGCAGAGCTGCCGCGACCCCGAGGTAGAGCGTGAGCCAGTAGTAGCGCGCCCAGGTTCCGTCCGCGAACAATTGCCCGGTGCTGAACTGGTGCGGTAGGGCCGCAAGAACGGCGCCATATGCAAGGAAGTGGACAACATGCCATGCCTCGTAGGAAAACTTCCGCCGGACAAGTACCAATGAGGTGATCGCGACGATGGCTAACAGCGCATACCCCAGGTAGGCGACCTTCATGTCGGGCAGCGAGATGAACATGTCCCATATTTCCGCAAACACGTTCAATCGCGACGTCAGCGCGTAGCCGACCCAGAGCAGCAGCACATGTGAGGAAATGAGGTAGAAGACGGGCTTGCCCAAGCGCTGGTGGACCAACAAGGCCCGGTCGTGGCCAAAAGCCCGGTCAATGACCGGGAGCCGCGCCGCAAGGAGGAGTTGGATCAGCATCAGGTCGGTTCCTACGAGCCCCGCAATGATGCCGACGGCGGTAAAGGCGCCCGGGACGGTCTTGAACTCCACCAGTCCGCTGTCCGCCAGGAACAGTGCCAGGACGAGGGCGACCGACAACCAGACGATGGTTTCCAAGAAGTCCGCCAGGCGTGCCCGCCGCAGATAACGCGCCCGTTGCGGCATCCGCCGCTGGGTGGTCGTCCGGTCCGTCGCTCCGGCCCGGGCCGTCATCTGCTACCTCCGCTGGCGCCCCATGGTCTGCTCATGCTCGCAATGCTAGGTTCGGGTTCTTAGAACATTCTTCGAACCCTGGAAACAAAGGCGCGTAACCAGGAACCGGCTGCTGGAGAGTTCCCTCGGTTCGTTCGGATCGGCAGATGCACCACGACGGCCGCTCCGGACGGTTGCGCACCGATTTCCGCCCGGCCGCCGTGCTGCGCGGCCACTTCAGCCACGAGGGCGAGTCCGAGACCGTAGTGTCGCGCCGCGGCGCCGTCCTCCGGAGCGGCGTCGGCTGGCGGCGCGGTTGCGAATCGCTCGAAGGCCCGTGGCCGGACATCGTCGGCAAATCCGGGCCCGTCATCGCGGACCGTGATGACCAGGGTCCTCGAGTCTGCCGTTACCGCCACGTCCACCCTTTCCCGGGCGAAACGGACGGCGTTGTCCAGCAGGGCCACGAAAAGCCGGCGCAGCGCGGTTGGAGCGGCAATGATTCCCTGCGGCCCGGTTAGTCCACTTCGTTCAACCGTGACATCGCGACGCGCGGCGGAGACGGAAAACGACTCGACGACGTCGTCCGCCAGTGCCACGACGTCGATCTCCGTGAGCTCGATCCTCCGTGAATCCGCCGAGATGAGCAAGTCTTCGAGCAGACGGGTCAGTGAGCGCGAATCTTCAACCATGGCATCCACGTCCGCCTCGATGCTTGCCGGCGGTTCCTGGAGCGGAGAAGATGCCACACGGCGCCGCAGCATTTGCGCCCGCATACTCAGCAAGGTCAGCGGCGTGCGCAGTTCGTGGCTTGCATCCGCGACGAATCGCCGCTGCCGGTCGAGGGCCTCGGCCATGGGCCGCATGGCTCGCCGGGCCAACCACACCGCCAGAAGGCTCGCCAACGCCACCGCTCCGCCGCAAGTCAACAACAGGGCCAGGCCCAGCCGATTCAATTCCTCCAGATTCTCGTGGCGATCGAACACTGCTTGGACTACCCGGCTTCCGGAATCGGCGGTCCGGACGGTGTACGGGCGGCCAGCTATGGAAACGTCCTCCTGGGCGGCGTCTCCGCTGGCGGCGACCGCCTCGATGGCCTTGAGGTCCGGCAGCCCGGAGGGCATCCCCGGGGACACCGTCAACACGCCCTGATTGGAGATCGCGAGCCAGGTTCCGGCGGGGGCGTCAACGATCGAGTCCACGTGCTCGGTGGCGGTGGTCAGGAGGCGTTGGGCTGCGCTGGCCTGGCTCGTGCTGACAATCAAAAGTACCGATCCGGCAATCGCCACCAAAAGCAGCACCAACAAAGCTCCGGTCTGCAGGGCCAGTCGCCAGGAGGAACGCTGCAGTTCGTCCTCGGCTTGGCCCTTCATGCGAGCGTACCGATCCTGTAGCCGACGCCATGAACCGTCCGCACGCTCCCCCGTCCCAGCTTCCGCCGGAGGTAATGGACATACGTATCGACCACCCCTGCCTCCTCGGCGTTCGGGAAGACGTATTCAAGGATCTCGCCACGCCCGAAGACCCGGTTCGGCCAGCGTGCCAGCTCCTCCAGCAAGGCGCTTTCCCGTTCGGACAGCACCACGACGGAACCATCAGAGCGGGTCACGCTGCGCGCTTCAAGGTCAAAATGACCACCACTGATCCGCAGGGTCGTCGCGGCGGCGATATGCCGCCGTCGTAAGGCACGCAGCCGGGCCAGAAGTTCCTCGACGTCGAACGGCTTCGACAGGTAGTCCTCCGCACCGGCGTCGAGCCCCTCGACCCTGTCCGCAGGATTGCCCAATGCCGACAAAATGAGCGCAGCCGTCTCGACGCCCTCCCTGCGCAGTTTCGTCAACAGGTTCAACCCGTCCATGACCGGGAGGCCCCGGTCTAGAACCAGGACGTCGAACTCCCCGGTCAGCGCGAGGTGGAGGCCTTTCTGTCCATCCGAAGCGCTGGACACGTCGTAGCCCTCGCCAAGCAGCAACTCCTCCAACATCGCCCGAAGCTCCACGTCATCCTCGACCAAAAGAACGCGCGGCTTCATCTCATTCATAGTCGGAGTATAGGCGGCGGAGCTGGGGCCAACGGCGTCATTGGTGCAGGCTGAGCGCTTGCACCGGGCACAGCGCCACTGCGTCCCGGGCCGCGTCTTCCAGGTTCCGGGGGATGGCGATATCGGAGCCGCCACGGCCGAGCGGGTATCCCCAATCGTCGCGGGTGAGCAGTTCCGGAAGCAATTCGATGCAAAGGCCCCGGCCATCGCAACGGGTCCAGTCGATGTGCATCGACACCTTTCGCTCGGTCATCGCAGCGCCTCGCATCGCCCGCGCAGGTGTGCTTCGACGTCGGCCGCAAAAGCCATCAGGGCACTGGAGGCAAGCCGTGCTGTCCCGTCCGGATGGGCGCAGCTGCCCCGGCCGGTCACGAGAACAGCGAGCCGGCTGATCTCCTGCGGAAGTTTCCCGTTGGTGTCACCGTAAGCCAGGCGCGCGAACAGCCTTGCGATCGCGGGAAGGCCGTTGGTGCACGGACCACACTGGCGCGCCGACTGGCCGGACAAGTAGGCCAGAATGTCAGCGGTAGCCGCGAGGCCACAGGAGCCGGAGTCCAGCGTCATGACGATCCCCGCACCTGTCCTGGCACCCACAGGGGCCAGCCCTTCCTTTGAGAACGGTGCGTCGAGCTGGTCCGCGGCGAGCCACGTGCCGTGGTACCCGCCCACAAGAGCAGCGCGAACAGACGGCAGCTCGATACCGGTACTCAGGAGGATCTCCGTCAGGTGCACGCCGGTCGGGATCTCGTAGACTCTTGGTCCGGCCGAGTTCCCGGACAGGGTGATGAGCCTGGACCCGGGCGCAGAGCCGGTTCCGACGCCGCGGAACCACGTAGAACCGAAGCGGGCGATCAGGGCGAGGTGCGCCAGTGTCTCCACGTTGTGGACCAGGGTCGGCCGCCCATTCAGTCCGCTGTCGCTCAGGCGCTTTGTTCGGTCGCGCGGGATAGCCAGGCCCCCGGAAATAGCACTGATAGCCGCGGCCGCTTCTCCGGAGATAAATGTATCCGGTGCTTCGTGCAGGCGTATACGCGCCTCCCGGCGCTCTTCCAAAGCGCGGGCGACGGGAACCAGCTGCTTCGCGCCGGCATACAAATGCAATTCCCTGGCGCCAAGGCTCCGGCCTGCGATCAGGATGCCGTCGATCACCAAATGGGGGGCGTTGTGCAGCAGGGCTGCGTCCTTCTGGCTCAACGGTTCGCCTTCCGCGCCGTTGGCGACGACGACCGGCCGCCGTCCACCAGCGGGGACCGACGCCAACTTTTGCCAAGCCGCAAACCCTGCCCCTCCGCGGCCATCCAGCCCGGACTGCAACAGTTCGTCGATCAACAGGGCCAGGTCCATTGCCGGAAGCGGACCAAAGGCAGCCTCGTGGCTGGCCAAATCGGCTGAACCGGCGGCAAACAATCGTGTTGCGCCGGCCGGACCGGCAACATGGTCCCGGCGGCTTATGGTGCTCTGGTCCGACGTCATCGGGTTTCCTGGCTGCGCACGTTCCGGTATTCGACAAAGTCTTCGTGCAACCTCCACGCGATGGCCCCTCCCACTGCCAGCAGGCACAGCACGGCAAGGACGAGGAACCAGGGTTCGCGGCCGTTCGTACCGTTTCCGATGGCATGAAGCACCGAAACGGGCCACATCGCATAGACCAGCCAGTGCACGGCCTTGAACGTCCTGGGACCGATCTTGTTGCGAAGCAAAGCGGTGATCGTCACGACGATCAGGAGATCGAAGGCTATCGTCCCAAGTCCGAGCCAGAACGGCTGATATGCGCCCAGGAAGGGAACGAAGAAATCCACCAGCCTCAGTTGGGCGAATGGATCAAAGAGCAAGGACACAACATGGACCACAACAAACAAGAGCGAAAAGAGTGAGACATTGCGGTGCACCAACGTGACGGCAAACCGCGGGATCCCCACGACAGCCCGCCCGGAGCGGACGCCAATTCCCAGCAGGACGGAAAGTGTCAGGAGCACGAGGGCCACGACGCCGGAGCCTCGGCCCACAGCCCAAAGAGCCTGATCGAATACGGTGTTCATGATTGACCCGCCATCTCGTCTGGAGGCCAGCCACCGCAAGTGGATACCCTGCCTGCACTGTCGACCAAGCGGGCAGGCACGCCTAAGTCCCGCAACCACGACGGCGCGCGGCGGCCCCGCACTACGCATGCGGTGGAGATTGTATTGGCTTCCGCGCAGCTTTTCGCCGCCACCGTCACCGTCCTCCAGAAGGCTTCCGCCGGCAATCCCGTGTGCGGGTCGATGATGTGGTGGACTTGTCGGCCGGAATGGCTCCATCGGCGCTTTTGCGTACTCGATGTGGCCACCGCATAGCCGGATTTCAGGCGGACGCAGCCGGAAGGATCGTCCGGCAAATCCTGGACCAGCACCACCCACCCCTCCGGGGGCGCCTCCCCCGCGGTGGCCAGATCGCCGCCCAGACTCACCATCGAACCGCAGCCAAGCGTTGACGAAATCCGCTGCGCGGCCCAGTCGGCCGCCAAGGCTTTGCCGATCGCACCAAAGTCAAGCATGAGGCCCTTGGGCACTTCAAGCCTGTTTCCGGCAAGTCCTATGCGGATCCAGGCCGGGGCAACTGTTGTCACGGCAATTGATCCCTGCGGCTCCGCCGCCCGGTTCCTGGGCACGTCGAGAAGGGCGAAGTCGCGGTCATACCCGAGTCCAAGCAGCGCGCTCCCGATTGTCGGGTCCACATCCCCGTCGGTCATTTCCGCAGCAGCCAATGCGCTGCGGACGATCGCCGCGAGTACGTCGCTGATTTCCTGCCCCTCGGATAGCCGGCTGCCGAAGATCATGAGTTCCGAATCGTCGCGGAAACGGCTGCACGCCATCTCAACGCCGTGGCAGACGTCCCGACATAGATCGACGGCCCGGTCAAGCATCGATGGCTCGGTGACGATGACACATGCCTCGGTGCCCCATAGCTCCCAGCGCCGCGCCGCCGTTACCATCAGGATCCTGACGATCGGCCCTGCGGGGCGGTTGATCCGGGCCCGAGGGGCTGCACCGGCGAGGTGGATGAGTAGTGGTGGCGCGAGCCATAGTTTGGAGTGGTGGACTGCCCCGTATTGCCGGAAGACGTGTCGCCGGAAGAGGTATTGCCCGAAGAGGTATTGCCTGCCGCGGCCGGAGCCGAGACGGCCGCACCGACGACCACGGCGCCGGCCACGCTCGCGGCACCCACCCACGATGTCACTTGACGGGCGATCCTGTGGCCACTTTCCCTGGAGTTCATGGCAGCCTCCTTGGCTGGTGCTTGACCGATGTCGCTGTGTTAATTCTAGGAGCGCCAGAGTTGGCCTCGGCTAAGCGTTTCCTGTGTAGAAGCTGTGTAGAAATGCTGAACCCCACGCACAGACCGCGCCGGAAAACAAGGGCCTTTGGATCATTCAAGATTTTGTGAAAACTGCGTACGTTTGTGGTCATGGACACCGTCATCCAGACTGTCGACTTGCACAAGAACTTCGGGCGCGTCAAAGCGCTCGACGGCCTCGACCTCGAGGTCCACAAAGGCGAGATCCACGGCTTCCTCGGGCCGAACGGCGCGGGAAAAACCACCACGCTACGCATCCTCCTCGGTCTGGCCCGGCCGTCGTCGGGCAGCGCAAGCGTGCTGGGCATGCGTCCCTGGGCAGACGCCGTCGAACTCCACCGGCGCGTCGCGAGCATCCCGGGAGACGTGAGCCTCTGGCCCAACCTCTCCGGCGGCGAGGCCATCGACCTCCTCTCCCGCCTCCGCGACGGCGCTGTGGACCACGCCGCCTACAAGGAGCGCAAGCATCACCTCTGCGAACTCTTCGACTTCGACCCGGGCAAGAAGGGCCGCGCGTATTCGAAGGGAAACCGCCAGAAGGTCGCGCTCATCTCCGCCCTCGTCATAGACGCTGAGTTGTATCTCCTCGACGAGCCGACGAGCGGCCTTGACCCGCTCATGGAGGCCGCCTTCACTCGAGAAATCCGTCGGATCGTGCGCGAGAACGGAGCGACAGTCCTGCTCTCAAGCCACATCCTCTCCGAAGTCGAGCAGCTCGCCGACCGCGTCAGCATCATCCGCGCCGGCCGGATCGTCGACGGCGGCACGCTCGATGCGCTGCGCCACCTCACCCGCACGGAGGTCTCCTTCGCGCAGGACAGCGTGGACACCCATGCCCTCGCCGCACTGTCGCAGGTCCACGACCTCACCGTGGTTGAGGGGCGCGTCAAGTTCGGCGCCGATTCCGACCGTGTCCACGAGGTGCTGCCCCTTCTCGGTACACTCGGGGTCAAAGGCCTGCTCGTTGCGCCTCCGTCGCTCGAAGAGCTGTTCCTTCGCCACTATGGCGACACCGTCGCCCAGGCCGTCCCGCAGATTGCGGACGACGGCGGCACCCATCACCGGCGCCATCGAGCCGCCGCGGCGGGAGCCTGAGATGGGCGCGCTGTGGATCCTGTACCGGCAGCGCTTGCGCCGGGACCGCTGGCAGATCATCGTCTGGATCCTCTCGATCGGCGGGCTCGCACTGCTCGCCGTCGCGGCCATAGCGAAGTCCTTCGGCGACGACGCTACGCGCGCGCAGGTGCTGCAGCTCGCGACCGCGGCGCCCGCGATCCTCGTGCTGCGCGGCCTCCCGCGCGGCCCGGCGCTCGATTCGTTCACGTTCTTTGAGATTTTCGCGTTCCTGGCCCTCCTTGCGGGACTCATGAATACGTTCATGGCCGTCCGCCACACCAGGGCCGAAGAGGAGTCGGGCCGGGCCGAGATCGTCTCCGCCACCGCCGCAGGGCGGTGGGCCCCCCTCGGGGCGACCGTCCTTCACGCCATGGTGGCCAATGTGGTCGTCGCCATGGCCACTGCTCTCGGCTTCATCGCCGGCGGGCTTGACCCCGCGGGTTCACTTGTGGCCGGTCTCGCCACGGGCGCCGTGGGCTTCGCCTTCCTCGGCGTGGGTCTGTTGGCCTCGGAGTTCTTCAGTACATCGCGGGGAGCCAACGGCATTTCTTCGGCGCTCGTGATGCTCGCATACCTGCTGCGCGGCTTCGGCGACGCGACCGGACACGTCAGTCCCGACGGAATGACCATGACGGCGGCATGGCCCAGTTGGGTCTCCCCCATCGGCTGGGGCCAGCAGACCTTCGCCTACACGGGCAACCGATGGTGGCCGCTGCTTCTGCCACTTGCGCTTGGGGCGGCGTGCACCGCCGTCGTCGTAGCCCTCATGGCCCGCCGTGACGTCGGTGCGAGCGTACTCGCCGGACGATCCGGACGCGCCAATGCCCGGCCCTGGCTGCGCGGGAGCTTCTCCCTCGCTCTGCGCCTCCAGGAGGGCGCGATCATCGGCTGGTGCATCGGCGGCCTTGCCACGGGCCTCCTCACAGGCTCGCTCGGGGCCGCGATCCAGTCCTCGATCACCTCCAACCCCCAAATCACGGCCGTGCTTCGCGGCATGATCGAGGCACAGGGCACATCCATGACCCAGCTCCTCGTCGCTGCCCTGTTCGAGGTAGCCGGGATCCTTGCCGCCGCGTGCGGCCTCCAGGCCGTCCTGCGCCTGCGCCAGGAAGAGGCAGCCGGAACTGCCGAGCCCGTCGTGGCCGGATCCGTGGGCCGGATGCGCTGGCTGGGCAGCTTCCTCGGACTCGGCACGGTCTCGGTGGTGCTGGTGATGGCGTTCACCGCCGTCGGAGCATGGGCCTCCCTCGTTGCGTCCGGAGATACCTCAGGCTCCGCAGGCGAGGTCTGGCAAACTGCCGTCGACCAGCTCCCGGCAGCACTCATCTACCTCGCCCTGCCCGCCGCAGTCTTCGTCGTCTGGCCCCGGGCCACCATCCCTGCCGGCTGGGCGCTCCTGGGCATCGGCGTTGTCCTCGGCGTCTACGGTGGCATGCTCGGCCTCGACCAGAGGATCCGGGACCTTTCACCCTTCACCCACACCCCCGTCACCACAAGCACCGGAACCGACTGGAGCGGCGGTTTCTGGATGCTCGGCATCGCCGCCGTGGTCACGGCGCTCGCGCTTGCGGCTGCGCGCCGCCGGGAGGTGGGCACGGCATGACAGACTCCGGCATCGCCCGGATGCCCGACGCCGCCGAGACGTCCGCCGCGGTGCTCACGGCCGCCGGATTCCCCAAGATGCCGGCCCGTTCCCTTATGGCCCTTGTAGTCTCCGACGACGGCTCGCTGACCGCGGCCGAGCTCTCCGAGATACTGGGCGCGAGCGCCGCCGCGGTATCCGGCGCCGTGCGGTACTTGCAGACTGTCGGTTTCGTCCACCGGGTCTCGCAGCCTGGCAGCAGGCGCGACCGATATGCCCTCCCCGCCAACGCGTGGTACGTCGCCTCGCTGCGGCAGAACCCCGTGTACCAGCGCCTGGCTGAGCTCGCCGACTCCACAGCGTCAAGCCTCCCGGAAGGATCGCCGGCGAGGACGAGGGTGAGCGAGATGGGCGCCTTCTACCGGTTCCTCATGACCAGGCTGCCGGCACTCCTCGATGAGTGGGAGCACATGCGGGTCAAGGTCCAGGCCGCTCCGACTCCGCCTGGGCCTCAAGCCTGAGGCGGATACGGCTGCGGAGGGTTCGGCGGGTATGCCTGCACCCATCGGTCGAAGCGCTGACCCCTGGGATTGGCCGGCAGGAGCACAAACACGAGCAGCGCAATCCATCCGAGCACCGGAACCAGAGCGAGCAACAAGAAGAGCGCACTAAGATTCGCGTCGTGGAGGCGCCGTGCGCCCAAGGCAAGTGAAGGCACAACCGTCGCCAGGAACCACAGGCCGCCAAGGGCCGTCGAGGTGCCGGTGTTGCCGTTTCCTGTAGCACCGGCCGCATTGATGACCCCTGAGACAATGGCAGAGGCGAGGAACCACCACCAATACTCACTGCGGCTAGCGCGGCCGTGGAAGATTGCGTACTTTTTCCAGAATCGTTTAACGGCCTCGACCGGCGGGGCTCCGTAGTAAGGCAATTCAAGCGGGACTGCACCCGGGGGAAGATTCTGGGGCTGATAGCTGGACATCATTCAAGCCCTTCCATGCAGACTATTCGACACCGGAATGCTAGGCCGTGTCCCGCCTGTCCGAACAGGGCACAAAGCCCCGCCTGGGACAGGTGACACCGCCTAGGATCCGCGGGTGCGTTCGATCCCTGGCCCCGGTGCCGGCAAGCGCGCCTCCTGCGGGACTTCCGGCCCTGCCGGGCTGGGCCAAATGAGCAGAAGATGGTGCGTAGAGCACCCTGAATGAGGGAGCCACATTTCATGGAGGCGGACAGAGTCATGAAAAAACCAATCGTTGTCGGCGTCGTTGACACCCAGGCGAGCCGGGCCGCGCTGGCTTGGGCAATGGACCGGGCGGCTCGACGGAAACTGCCGGTGCTGCTGGTTCACGCGGTCGACACTCGGTGGCTCGACGAATCAGTTAGTACGGGCGAGGTGGTCAGAACCGCAGCAAACGAGCTGCTGAGCAAAACCGCAGCATATGCAGGCGAATTGGAGCCATCGGTCCAGGTAAAGACCTTGCTGTTCTCCGGTAGCCCCGGGCAGGCGCTCAGGAAGCAGTCCAAAGGAGCCTCGATGGTCGTCATCGGAACCGGGCACAACTGGCCCGGAGGGCCCGTCGCTGATAGGGCGCTGCAGATCGCCGCCGTCGCGCTGTGCCCTGTGGCAGTGGTCGGGGGACAGGACATGACAGGGCGCCGCGGCATTGTGGTCGGCGCTGACGGTTCCGAAGAATCAACGCAAGCGGTTTCCTTCGCCGCCGCCGAAGCGGACAGGGTCGGCGAGGAGCTGACAGTGGTTCACGCCGTCCCCGCGCCGCCGCTCATTCATCGCGCCATGCCGGCGGCCGACGTTGCCGAGGACATCCTGGAAGAGGAACGAATCGTCCTCGCCGAGACCGTCGCCGGTCTGGCCGAAAACTACCCCGACATGGTTGTCCACCAGGTTCTGTTGTCCAACAACGAACCGGCGGAAGCACTCACGGATGCCGCGGCCAACGCCACGATGCTGGTGCTGGGAAGCCGTGGAAAGGGGAGCTTCAAGCGCCTCCTCATGGGATCGACTGCCCACACCGTACTCAGGTCCCTGCCCTGCCCAACCGTCATTACGCGGGTGCGGCGGGTAAAACTCACGGGTTAAACATCCAGCCCGGTCACTTCCAACCGCCGAGCCGCTTCCGCTTCAAAAGCACAGCACGGGCCGCGCGCCGGTCACCGGGACCGGGTAGGGGCTTATGCCCCTACCCGGTCCCGGGCGTTGGGGATGAAATGAAAACACCCACCGGCCAGAAGGAGTGTGCGCCATGCCTGAGAACCCATCAACCGCAGCGGACAAGGATCCATCATGACCGCCTTCGCCAATGCGCCGCGCTCGGACCATGATCTGCAGCAGGCCGTCTTGAATGAGCTCGACTGGACACCCGAGGTTGACGCCTCCCACATCGGCGTCGCTGCCACCTCTGGAGCCGTGACCCTCACGGGCGAGGTTCCCACCTACTCGGCCCGGCTGGCGGCCAGGAAGGCGGCCCTACGGGTCCGGGGAGTCACGGCCCTCGCCGATGAACTCACCGTCCACTACCTCGGCGGCCCGACCACCGACACTGACATCGCCGAAGCCGCGCTCAGTGCGCTCCGGGCAAACGCGGTGGTACCCGAGGGCACGGTCACCGTGGAAGTCCGCAACCACGCCATCACCCTGACCGGGAACGTGGATTGGAACTACGAACGCGAAGCAGCAGCCCACGCCGTCGAACATCTCCGCGGTGTCCGGTCGGTGCAGAACCTCATCACTCTCAAGGGCCGCGCATCCGCCTTCGATACCAAGACCCGGGTCAAGAACGCCATCGGCCGGCAGGCGGCACTGGATGCTGACAGGATCGTGGTGGCGGTCGACGGGACCGAAGTGACGCTCACCGGCAGGGTCGCGAGCTGGAACGAACGCAAAGCAGCGGGCAAAGCCGCCTGGTCCTCACCCCACGTGAGCGCCGTCCACAACCAACTTGACGTGCACCCGGACTAGATAAGGGGCGCAGGTCCGGACAGGTTGGTGATGGTGATGCATGACTTCCGGGACCGGGTGGATGCCGGGCGGAAACTGGGACAACGACTGGCCCCGTGGAAGGGGCAGAACGTGGTGGTTCTGGGGTTGCCCCGCGGCGGGGTGCCGGTCGCGTTCGAAGTGGCAAAAGTGCTCGACGCGCCGCTGGACGTCATTGTGGTGCGCAAGCTGGGCGTGCCGTTCCAACCCGAACTGGCAATGGGCGCCATCGGGGAAGGAAACGCCCGCGTGCTCGACTCGCACATCATAGAGGCCACGGGGGTCACCCAAGAGGACCTGAGCGCCGTCGAACGTCGCGAGCGTGATTTGTTGGAGTCCCGGGTTGTGAGGTACCGCCAGGGCCGGCCCCGAAGGGACCTTCACGGGTGCGCGGCAATCGTGGTCGATGATGGCTGCGCTACCGGGTCGACAGCGCGCGTTGCCTGCCGGGTTGCGCGGCAATTGGGCGCTGCACGGGTGATCCTCGCCGTGCCGGTGGCCCCCGCCCGGCTGCTGTCCTCGCTGGCGGAGCCCGACGACGTCGTCTGCCTGGTACCGGCGCAGGACTTCCAGGCCGTCGGCTACCATTACCGTGACTTCGCCCCCACCGGGGACGAGGAAGTCGTGCAACTGCTCGACGCCGCAGAGCAGCGGCTGCCTTCCCTCGGGAAAACGGAGCATGCCGGCTTCGACGAAGAGGTGGAAATCCCCTCCGGTGCGCTCAGACTCCAGGGAACCCTGCACCTGCCAGCCAGGTGCGACGGCCTCGTCGTGTTCGCGCACGGCAGCGGCAGCAGCCGTCACAGCCCCCGCAACAGGTTCGTCGCAGCGGTCCTCCAGGCCGCCGGACTGGGCACACTCCTCTTGGATCTGCTGACCCCCGCAGAGGAAGTCAACCGGGGGAACGTCTTCGACATCGCCCTGCTCGCGCAACGGCTCACGGCAGCAACCCTCTGGGTAGGCGGCGACGATGGCACCTCGGCCAGCCGCCTCGGTTATTTCGGCGCCAGCACCGGCGCCGCTGCCGCGCTCTGGGCCGCGGCCGAACCCGATGCGCGGATAGCCGCCATTGTTTCACGAGGCGGCCGCCCGGACCTTGCCGGCCCGCGTCTGGCCGCCGTGAGCGCTCCGACTCTCCTGATCGTGGGAAGCGCCGATCCCCAGGTCCTTGCCCTCAACCGCCAGGCCATGGCCATGATGCGCTCCCCGACCCGCTTGGAGATCATCCCCGGAGCCACACACCTCTTCGAAGAACCCGGAACACTCAACCACGCCGCGTCACTTGCAGCCCACTGGTTCGTCCACTATCTCCTCCCGCCCGGGCCTTCCGCCCGGGCCGCAGAGTCCGCGCCCAGTGGGCTGCTCTGAAAAGGCACGCCTCCGCATGACCTTTGGCACTGGCCAATCCTTCAGATCCGGACGATCCTCACGACAGGGCGAATCAGCGGCAGACGGAGGGCAAAGCGCATGGTCACAGGTATCTACGTCAGTGCCGTCACACCGGAGTCCGGAAAATCGTTGGTGAGCCTTGGGCTGGCCGACACCCTGCACCGGCATGCAGATAGGGTCGGCTTCTTTCGACCGATCGTGGAAGGCCCCGACGCCAGCCACGATCCCATGATTCTCCTGATTCGGGAAATGTATGGGCTCAATCCATCCCTTTGCCTGGGTGGAATCACACTCCCCGTGGCGCTTGGCTTGTTGGGCGCTGGACGAGGAGACGAGATATTCGGGGACGCCGTCGTGACGTACGGCCAGATCGCGAAGCAGTGTGACGTGGTGATCGTCGAGGGCTCAGGCCTCAGGGGCCACGACGCGGCCGCTGAATTCGACCTGAATGCCAGGCTTGCCAACAATCTGGGATTGCCAGTGCTGGCGGTGGTCGGCGCAAAGGGGCTGTCTTCCGAAGAAACTGCCGATGCCGTCGATGTGGCGCGCAAGGAGCTTGCTTCCATGCATTGCTCCCTTCTATCTGTCATGGTCAACCGGGCCGACGCCAGCACGGTCGGCGACATTCATGCCGCATTGCGGCCGGGCGTCAGCAGACGTCCTGTCTACGTCATTCCGGAAATAGCAGAGATATCGCGCCCGACGGTGGGAGACATTTCGGCTGCGCTTCGCTTGAGCCACGCGGGCGGCAGCACAGAGCTTGACCGCGACGTCGGCCGGGTCACCGTGGCCGCAATGACCGTAGGCAATTTCCTGAGTGGGCTCGGTACAGGGGACCTGGTGATTGTTCCCGGAGACCGGGCAGATGTGATGGTTGCTTGTTTGGCATCTGCCTTGTCGCCCCAATTCCCCACCCCGAGCGCCATGATCCTGACCGAAGGGTTGGACGCGGACGCCCATGTCCGTCCACTGCTCAACCATGCACCGTTTCCGGTATTCACCAGCGAAGAAGGTACGTACACCGCGGCCCATTTGACCGCCGGCGTGCGCAGCGAAATACACGCCGGCCAGCACCGCAAGGTGGCGGCCGCACTCGGCGCATGGGCGCGCTGCGTTGACGAGCGGGAAGTCCTGGAAAGATTGTCCTTGCCAAGGCCAACCACCGTCACGCCTTTGCGCTTTCTGCACGAACTCATCGAGCGTGCCCGGGTACAGAAGCGGCGGATCGTCCTGACAGAGGGAGAAGACGCCAGGGTGCTCCGCGCCGCTGAGCTCCTGCACCGGAGGGATGTCTGTGAACTGATCATCCTGGGGAACAAGGCCGCCGTCGATGGGTTGGCCGCAGCTCAGGGGATCGACCTTGACGGGCTGGTTGTTGTGGATCCGGCAACGTCGAACTTGCGCGAGCGTTATGCAGCGGAATACCAACGACTACGGGCGCACAAGGGAATGGTCTTGGCCCGGGCGAGGGAAATCATGCTGGAGGGAGCCTATTTTGGCACCATGATGGTTCAACTGGGCGAAGCGGACGGGATGGTTTCCGGAGCTTCCCACACCACGGCGAATACCATCCGTCCGGCCCTGGAGTTCGTGAAAACCCGGGATGGTGTGCGCACGGTGTCATCGGTGTTCTTCATGCTCTTCCCCGACCGCGTCCTCGTGTATGGCGACTGTGCCGTCATCCCTGAGCCGACGGAGTGGCAACTTGCCGATATCGCGATTGCATCCGCAGACACCGCCGCGCAGTTCGGCGTGGAGCCCAGGGTCGCCATGCTGTCCTACTCCACCGGAGGTTCGGGCACAGGCGGTGCGGTGGACAAGGTGCGCCGCGCGACCGCTTTGGTCAAGACAGCCCGGCCGGAGCTTCCCGTTGAGGGCCCAATCCAATATGACGCCGCCGTGGATGCCGCAATTGCCAATTTCAAATTGCCCGCGTCCACCGTTGCCGGCCAAGCGACGGTGTTCATCTTCCCCGACCTGAATACCGGCAACAACACGTACAAGGCTGTTGAGCAGTCGTCGGGGGCGGTCGCGGTCGGGCCCATCCTGCAAGGCCTCCGCAAGCCGATAAACGATCTCTCCAGGGGTTCAACGGTGGAAGACATCATCAACACTGTTGCCATCACTGCCGTACAGTCCCAGGTCGCCGACCCCCTGGCACGAGGCCAGGCTTGACGCAGCCTGTCAACGCGCCGGGGCACTGCCTACGCGCACGCTCGTCCGGCCACGGTTAGGGCTACCCTTCCTCAGGCGGGGTGACTGTTCCTGCAGTGTCGCCGCCGTCGATGACGAACTCGGCTCCGGTGACGAACGAAGACTCATTCGAAGCCAGGTACAGGACGAGGTCCGCGACTTCCCCCGGATGACCCATCCGGCTGAGCGCCACGTGGCTCATGTCCATTGGCATGTCGGCCGTCATCGGGGTGGAGATGACTCCGGGATGGACAGAGTTCACCCTGATGCCATGGCGCCCCAGATCCAGCGCGACGCTCTTGGTCAGTCCACGCACGCCAAACTTCGAGGCGGTGTACCCGGGGATCTGCTCATAACCCCGGATTCCGGCAATCGAGGAAATGTTGATGATCGACCCGCCCTTGGACTGCCGCAGGGCCGGGATCGCGGCCTTGATTCCTTTGAACGTGCCGGTCAGGTTGACGCCGATGACGTTGTCCCACTGCTCCAGGGTGTAGTCCTCGATGGAGGCGAAGTTCACGATCCCGGCATTGTTCACCAGGATGTTCAGGCCTCCGAAGGTTTCGACGGCGGCGCTCACCGCTGCCTCCCAGTCCTGCGGGCTGGTCACGTCGAGATGGACGTAGAGCGCGCTCGAGCCCATGCGCTCCGCGGTTTCCTTACCCTCTTCGTCCAGGATGTCGCCGATGACAACTTTTGCACCTTCACCGTGCAGCCGGGACGCCACAGCGGCTCCAATACCGCGTGCGCCTCCGCTGACCAGCGCAACCTTGTCGATGACCCGTTCCATGTGATGCTCCTTCAGTGTGACGGCGAGGACTCCAAGCAAGCTCAGGCTCAACCCTTGATCGCTTTGATCTAAGACTGGGCCCGCGCATCGGTCCTCGACAGGGCCGAAAGTCACAGGCCCGTCACCAGAATCAATCCGCTGCGGCAGTGACTTCCTTCTCCAGGCGTTCGACGTCATGCCTGTGGCACAGTTCCGTAGCGGGGGTCATCGCGGCCGCGCTTCCCGCCGCGACAGCCGAGCTGAAGGCCGCCTCAACAGGGCGCCCCTGCGCCAACCGCAGCACGAATGCTCCAAGGAAACTGTCACCGGCTCCGACGGTGCTGAGCACCTGCACTGGCGGCGCCTGCAAACGGGTTACGCCCTTTTTGGAAGCCAGCACGGCTCCGGCGTCGCCAAGGGTCAACGCAACATATTCAGCACATCCGTCGGCAACGAGTGCCAAAGCGGCATCGACCTGGCTTTCTTCACTCTGAAGCAGTGCTCCGAAATGTTCGCCCAACTCGCGCCGACTGGGTTTGACGAGAAAAACACCCTCGGCAAGTGCTTTGGAGAGGGCCGGCCCCGAGCTGTCCACAACGCATCGTGCATCGCCTTTCCGCACGAGGCGGGCAATCCGGGCATAGAAGTCCTCCGGAACTCCGGGCGGCAAGCTGCCGCTGGCCACCACGTATCCGCCAACCGGAACTGACCGGGCAACGACTTCCAGGCAGGTGCCCCACTCCCCTTCGCTGAGCTCCGCGCCTTGGAGTACGAAACGGAATTGGTTCCCGGTCGAATCCTCATCCACGGTGAAGTTCTGTCGGGTGTCCCCCTGGACCGGTATGACCACCGAAGGGATCCGCTCAGCTTCTATCAGCCGCCGGTATGCTTCCCCGGTGGGTCCGCCTGCACTGTATACAGCCAGGACATTCCCCCCGAGCCGTTGGATTACCCTGGCAACATTGATGCCCCCGCCACCGGGGTCGAGGCGGCTGCCGCCGCACCGGAGCTTATGACCGCTGTAGACCCGCTCAGTCGAAGTGCTGACGTCCAGTGCCGGGTTCACCGTGAGGGTAAGAATCGGCTTCGCGCGCGTTGGCTGGGGGGCTTCCATAAGAGCAAGCATAGGAGCAGCGATTCCTTACAGGGGCGAACGAGGTTTTGCGAATCGGGCAATAATCTGATCCGTCCAAGCGTCAATGGCAGACCAGTCCCGCAGGTCCCCGAAGCGGCCGCCGGCGAGCCGGAACATCAATCGGAGCGGCGCCGGCATCTGCCTGGCCTTGTAGACACCGGAAAAGACCTTGTGTCCGCGAAGCGGGACTCTCTTGGACAGGACTCTTCCGAGCCGCTCCTGTTGTATCGCTGCACCGCGCTTACGAAACGGCTTTGGCAGCGCGTCGGCCATCCCGACGCTGAAGGCCCAGACGGGTCGCTTGGCCAACTCAAGTTCATGGCGTGAGAGGAACAGCAAAGCCGGGGGCAGCCACGCCTGGTTGTGGATGGCGCTGCCGACCACAATGCCCTCATAGCGGGAGACGAACACCACCTCCTCCACGGACCGGCATTCGACGTCGCCGAGCGCAACCTCCATGCGGGAAGCAACACGTTGAGCTACTTCCCGGGTGGACCCCAGGGCACTTGCGTAGGCAACAAGGTAGGTCATGCTCCAAGACTGGGCCTGATGACGGGCCCCTGCCAGAGCCGAAAGTCATCGGCCTATTGCCGACGCCCTCCCGGTCCTCCGAATGCCAAGGCTTCAGCCCGCCATGGCGTCCGGTGCGAGCAGGAGGAACTTCCGGAGCTCCCCGGCGGCTAAGAGGACCCTCTCGGAACCGACCCGGATGCAGACACCGGCCATGATGTTTTGTGGGCCGGATGCGTTCAGTCTTAAGGTCCATGGGGTAGTTCCGGTTCTCCGCTGCCCTGATCCACTCCCCACAGATGGCTCCTCGGCGGTTCCCGCCTCCGGAAATACTCGTGTATGGGAGGATCGCGGCATGAATGCGGAGCAGCGGAGGCATGCTGAGGACAAGCTGAGATTGGTGGACGGCCTTGTGAAGGCGATGGGCCGGCGGGAGGATGTCTTCCAGGTGGTCGAGGATTCAGAGGACCTAGACGAAGCGATCCGTCGTCTGATGGAACTGATGGAGCTGGACGAATTGTCCTGCCGGGCAATTCTGGACATGCAAGTCAAAGGGTTCACCCGTGAACGGCGCCGGCTTATTGCTGCTCAGGCGGAAGAAATCAGATCGAACCTGTCGTCTGGCGGGGGGCCATAGGGCGTTAAGGCTGGCGGAATAGCCTGCAGCAACACCGAGCTGCGAGATTATCCAGCCAGATGACACAATCAGCTAGCCTAGGACTCTGCGGTGAAGGCCGCTGAAGGCTCCCCCCACCTTTCAGAATCGGGCACGCTGACCCCGGCTGAGCAGTGAAAAGCCGAAATTGAGACGAACTGATTGAATCCCGAGAACGTTCTTCGCCTGGTCAAGCCGGTGCGGGCAGGAGGAACTTCCGGAGCTCCCCGGCGGCTAAGAGGACCCTCTCGGAACCGACCCGGATGCAGACGCCGGCCGCGTCTCCGGGTGCGGCCGAGACAGTCAACGTGCTGTGGTCGAGGCTGACTTCGAGCAAATGGTCCCGGTAGCGGACGCGAAAGGACACGGCTCGTATCCCATTAGGCATCTTCGGGGAGAAAACGAGGGCATCCTTGGTGATCCTCAACCCGGCGAAGCTGCGCTGGATAACGTCGATCGTCCCCGCCATGGCGCCAAGGTGGATACCTGTGTGCGTGGTGCCTCCCTGGGTGTCGTCAAGGTCAGCCGTGAGCGCTTCCCTGAAGGTGCTCCAGGCTCGGTCCGGGTCCATTGCTGCCAGCACCGAGGCATGGGCCACACGGCTGAGGGTGGAACCGTGGGCAGTGCGCGCGAGGTAATACTCGACCGTCGCCGCGAGCTGATCCGTACTCACTGAGTACCCCATCCGGGCGAGGAACAGCATGAGTTCCTGCTCCCCCAGCAGGTACAGGAGCATCAGCACGTCGGCCTGCTTGGCCAGCCGATACCGGTTCGTGCTGTCTCCCTCTGCTTCAAGGATCAAATCGAGGCGTTCGATATTCTTGTACTTGGTCCGGTAATGTTCCCAGTCGAGCTCCTGCAAGTCTTCGTAACCGTCGAACTGGCTGATGATCCCTTCAGCGTCGAACGGCACGAATATCCTCTTGCTGACGTGGAGCCAGGTTTCCACCTCGGACGAGTCCACCGACAGACGCCCGCGAAGTTCCTCAAGGTCGTGTCCGTGAATCATCGTCATGATCTCGTGGGCCTGTTCACAGACCCAAGCGGCCATGACATTTGTGTAGGCATTGTCGTTCAATCCCCCGCCAGGGTCGTCCGGGTAGCCCGTATGGTACTCATCAGGACCCATGACTCCGCGAAGATGGAAGCGGTCCTGCTCGCTGTCGTATTCGGCCATGGAGGCGACGAGCCGCGCCACTTCCACAACCAGCTCGGCGCCACGATGCAACAGCCATGCCCGGTCCTGAGTGGCCAGAAAGTACTGCCATGCATTGAACGCCACGGCCAGGCCGGCATGCCGCTGAAGATGGGAGTAGTCCGGTACCCAGCGGCCGGATCTTCGGCTGAAAAGCCAACGCGGAGTCTCTTCCCTGCCGTCACTGCCGCTTTGCCACGGGAACAGGGCACCCCGGAACCCCGCTGCGGCAGCCGCCTCCCGGGCGGCTGGCAGCCGCCGCCAGCGGTAGTCAATGAGAGAGCGGGTAACAGAGGGCAACCGTGAGGTAAGCAACGGCAGAACGAAGAGCTCATCCCAGAAGATGTGCCCGCGGTAACCTTCCCCGTGCAGCCCGCGGGCTGGCACACCGGCATCCAGCTCAGCCGTGTGCGGGCTAAGAGTCTGCAATACGTGGAAGACGTGGAGGTTCAGGATCAGTTGGACCTGGAGGCTCCCGTCAATGGTGACGACGAACAAATGCAGCAATCTTCCCCACACGGCCTCATGCTCGGCGAGCATGCCGTCGAAGCCCTGCCCGGCGGCACTCAGCACCAACCTCGCACCAGACGCCGGGGAGGAGACGGCACGGTCGCGCGAGCTCACAATTGCCGCCGTCTTGATCACCGTAAGCGGCATCCCGTCAGTCAGCCCAACCTCGAACGAACGATAGTACATTCCGGCTTGCTGACTGGGCGTTCCGTTGCCCTCCAGCCCGGAAACCTGGGTACGTAGCGCGGTCGCGACCCTGATATGGCTTTGGTTCGTCTCTACCTCGATCACCGGTATCGGTTCCCCTGGCCCAGACCCCTTCAGGACGAGCAGGTGATGGTGGGAAAGGAGCGCGTCCTCCGGGACATTTTCGTTGGACACGCCGGTGTC
This sequence comes from Arthrobacter sp. SRS-W-1-2016, assembly GCF_002009585.1. Taxonomy (NCBI): domain Bacteria; kingdom Bacillati; phylum Actinomycetota; class Actinomycetes; order Micrococcales; family Micrococcaceae; genus Arthrobacter; species Arthrobacter sp. SRS-W-1-2016. Next base: position 141,557 of record NZ_MTPV01000005.1, read on the forward strand.
CAGTCCGGTGCGGATACCCACGGACCCGCTCCAGCCCCTTGCTGTGATGGTTGTCTCAAGCGCCATGAGGTGAGGTTGGGCCATCGATACGAACCGGCGCTGAACCAGTTCCAGCCGCCTCCCCTCAGCTGCTTCCAGGAGAACTTCCCGCCGCAGTGTGGCCCGAAGCAGGTCAAGCACCCGCCGCTCCCGGCGGATCTTCAGGCCTCCCCGGGTCCACCAGTCGGTCCCATCCAGCCGGACATCCAGGACCAGCCAGTTGGGAAGATTGACCATATGTTCGTCTTCGCTCGCCTGGCCTTGGATGGTACTCACCAACCTGTTGTAGACGCCGGCGAGGTACGTGCCCGGATAGCGGATCTCGCTCCCCCGGCTCTCCGGGGCAGCCCCACGTACGGCCACGTACCCGTTGCCGAGCGTGGTCAATGCTTCCCGGTGGCCCTCGTGGGCCGGATCGTAGCCTTCGTAGACCAAGCGCCACGGGTCGGTGAGAACCCGTCCCAGATCCAGCTCGCTCACGTCATCGAGCACGACGTCGGCACCCGCCGCCTCCAGCGCCGACCTCCTGGCATGCGTCCTGTCTATGCCGACGACGAGCCCGAATCCCCCTTGATGCGCAGCCTCCACGCCGGCAACGGCATCTTCAATGACGACGGCGCGGGCAGGCGCGATTCCCAGCCGGTGCACGACTTCAAGGAACAACGCCGGGTCCGGTTTGCCCGCAAGCCCCAACTCGCCGGCAACCGCACCATCGATGACCAGGTCGAAAGCATTCGATAACCCGGCAGCGGCCAGCACAGCGGACGCGTTCCGGCTGGACGTTGCCAGAACCACGGGCACCCGTCCTGAGCGCAGCCTTTCAAGAAGAGCAACGGTCCCCGGAAAGACCGCCACGCCCTCGTTTCCAAGCCTCTCTCTGAACAACTGGTTCTTGCGCACAGCAAGGCCGTGGACCGACCATGCGGCAGCGGGGTCCGAGACGTCACCCGCCGGCAGTTCGATCCCACGGGACGCCAGGAAAGCTACTATTCCGTCCTCCCGCTGCCTGCCGTCGAGATACTTCTGGTAGTCAATGCCGCTGAAAGGCTCCTTCCGTACCTCTGGCGGAATACGGCCATCCTTCAATACTGCGTTGAAGAGGTCCCGCCAAGCTGCCTCATGCACGGAGGCCGTGTCTGTGACGACGCCATCAAGATCAAAGATCACGACGTCAAAAGGCGACAAGGCGGCAGCGGCGGTTGGTGACTCCGTCATGGCCCAACCCTGCCAACCATCACTCTTTGCAGCCGGTGGTAGTGGTCCCGGGGAGGGATTTGGCTCAGCGAACGACGAGTACAGGACACGGTGCGTGGTTGATAACCTGAGTCGAGACCGAACCAAGGTGCAGACCCGGAAACCCGCCGTGCCCACGGGACCCGACGATGATTAGATCCGCGTCCTTGGCGGCGTCGAGTATGGCTGACGCCGCTGAATCATTGTGGACGACCTGCCCAGTGGCCGATATGCCCTCACCGGCAGCAGTTCTCAGTGCGTCAGCCTGCACCGTCTCTGCAATCCGTTCGGGGGAATCCTCGGCCACGATCTCACCGACGGCCGTTTCCAGCACCGCCGGGTACCAGGACATCGGCGGCTTGCTCCAGGCGGTGATGAGGCGAAGCCCGCCGTCGCGCCGGCCCGCCTCGTCCAAAGCCCATTTAAGTGCCTTTTGGGAATGTATGGAACCGTCAACGCCAACCACAATCATGAATGGACCGTTACTGGTCATCTCATTTTCCTTTCACTTCCCTCGCTGTCGCCCCACGGCTCAGTCACTCTTGCGCAGCCGGTCCTCAGCTGTTGCAATGCGCGGGACTGTGCGGAGGAAGCTGTCCGGGTTGAGTGAGATTGAATCAATTCCTTCACCAACGAGGAACTCAGCGAACTCCGGAAAGTTACTGGGAGCTTGCCCGCATATCCCTATCCTGATGCCGGACGCGTGGGCCTTGCGGATGACGTCCCTGATCATCGTCATCACGGCCTCGTTCCGTTCGTCAAACAGTGCAGCCAGTTGGGCGGAGTCACGATCAACGCCCAGGACCAGCTGGGTCAAGTCGTTGGAACCTATGGAGAAACCGTCGAACCGGCGGGCAAACTGTTCAGCCAGGATGACGTTGGACGGGATTTCGCACATCATGTAGACCTGAAGCCCGTCTTTTCCCCGTACCAGGCCATTCTCGGCCATCACGGCCAAGACCCGGTCTGCTTCATCTACCGTCCGGCAGAACGGCACCATCACCATGACGTTCATGAACCCGCAATGTGCGCGAAGCCGCTTGATTGCCCTGCACTCAAGATCGAATCCCGGGCGGTACTGCGGATGATAGTAGCGGGACGCGCCCCGCAAGCCGATCATGGGATTCGCCTCCGTTTGCTCGAACACGGACCCTCCCATCAAATGCGCATATTCGTTCGTCTTGAAATCGCTCAACCTCACGATGACCGGAGCCGGATGGAACGGCGCGGCAAGCTTGGCAAGACCGAGGGCAAGGGTGACCACGAAATACTCGGCAGGGTTGTCATAGCCGTTCGCCAGCTCGGTGATCGCGCGGCGTTCCCCGGCATCGGTGATCCGCTCAGGGAATACTGACGCCATCGGGTGGAGCCGGACCATGTCGTTGATGACAAATTCCATTCGAGCCAGTCCGATGCCCCGTGCTGGCAAGCGCCACCATTTGAACGCCGCGGCGGGGCTCGCGATCGTCAGCATGACGTCGGTTCGTGTTGGTGGAAGAGTGCCGAGGTCGATTTCCTCGGTTGCGCTGGCCAAGATCCCGTCATAGACATGCCCAGTGTCCCCGTCGGCGCACGACACAGTGACGGATTGCCCATCCTCAATGACGGAAGTCGCGTCGGAAGTCCCGACGACGGCAGTGATACCGAGTTCGCGGCTCACAATAGCTGCATGGCTTGTGGCCCCGCCACGGTCTGTAATGATGGCCCGCGCCCGTTTCATGACCGGCATCCAGTCAGGATCGGTTTGCTCCGTGACGAGCACGGAGCCGTCGATGAACCGCTCGATGTCAGAGGCTTGCTTGATCACACAAGCTGGTCCCGAGGAGATGGAGTCCCCGATGGCTGCGCCTTCTACCAGGAGGCGACCCTGTTGGGTCAGGCGATGTGTGACGAGGATTGCGCTGCTCTTGCGGGCCTGGACGGTCTCCGGCCTGGCTTGGACAATGAACAGTTCGCCGGATTCTCCGTCTTTGGCCCATTCCATGTCCATCGGACGTCCATAGTGGTTCTCAATCTGGACCGCCCACCGCCCAAGCTGCACGATGTCCGGGTCTTGCAGGACAAACGCCCCTTGTTCGGATTCGCTGTTGTCCACCAGGACCGTTCCGCCGTCGTTTCCTGGCCTGTAGACCAACTTCCGCAGCTTGGTGCCTTTGGTCTTCTCGATGATCGGTGAGTAGTCAGGGAAGGCGAGCAACGGCTTGAACACGCCGTATTTGTCAGGATTGACCGAGCCTTGGACCACTGTTTCGCCGAGTCCCCAGTTCGCGCTGATCACCGCTACGCGTGGAAAGCCGGTTTCCGTGTCGAGCGAGAACATGACTCCTGACGCCCCGATGTCGGACCGGACCATGAGCTGGACCCCGACGGAAAGCGCCACGCCGGATTCGCTAAAATTCATCAGCTCGCGGTACGTTATGGCGCGATCGGTGAACAACGACGCGTAGCAGCGCAGGCAAGCGTCCAGCACCTGCTGCTCACCCCTGACATTGAGGAAGGTTTCCTGCTGCCCGGCGAAACTCGCATCTGGGAGGTCTTCCGCCGTCGCGCTGCTTCTCACCGCGACGGCGGGTTCCTCACGGCCGGTGCGGGCAGCGAGTTCCTGGTACTTTGCCCGGATGCCTTCTTCAAGTTCAGGGGGGATCTTTCCACCAAGTACCAAGGTTCGCATGGCCGCGCCCGCACTTCTCAAGCTCAGCTTTCCCGCTTGATAATCCGAGGCGACCCCGGACAGCCTGGGCCCCAATTGGTTCCATGCCAGAAAGCTCCGAAATGCGGCAGCTGTCGTCGCGAATCCGTCGGGGACCCGTATTCCCTCGCCGGTCAAGGCGTGGATCAGTTCGCCCGACGAGGCATTTTTCCCCCCGACTTCCGACACGTCCGCGGCCCTGACATCTTGTAGCCAGACCACGGTCCGTGCGTCCACAACGGTACCCCTGCCCGGGTTCATTCGATTCCGGCGCGGGTGGTGTCGTTGAGGGGCGACGTCCATCTCATGGGCGGAGTCAGCGTGAATCTCCTGCCGGTCACCGACTCCGGCACGATTCTGATCAGAAAGTCCTTCCCGACGCCTTGCCACGGGAACAGCGCACGCCTTATTGAATCGAGTGCTTGCCCTGCTCCGGGCTCCCGCTGGGCCTTTCCCTTGACCACAACACTCCACGCCATGCCGAACTCGGCACTCACGCTGTCAGCCTCCAACGCGACTGCGGCATCGGCGTCAAGGGCTTCCTGCTTGGTTCCGGATCCCGTCCGGAACAGCAGGGATTCGCTGTCCACTTGGTAGTTCACTGGGAAGACATCCGGATGCCCGTCCACGATGAGTCCCAGACGTCCCACCGACGTTTCCGCGAGTAGCCTCCAGCACTCCGGCGGCTCAAGGATTTCCGCTGCTGGGATATTGTCTTTGTTTGTCATGCTGCCCATGCTAGGGATCCGGTCCAACGCGAAACAGGGCACAAGGACCCCATTCATCCCTGCCAGTGCCGCGGGTTCTTTGAAACCGGCCAGCCCTGTCTCAGGGGCCGGGCCGCAGGGGTACCACCATCACGGGGACGCTGGAGAATTCCAGGACCCGCAAGGTGTGGCTTCCAATGTACGGTGCTGAACTACCAGGACGGTCGACCAGCGCGACGACTATCAGGGCCGCATCTACTTCACGGGCTTCGGCGAGGATTTCAGCCGCAACGCGGCCGGAGCGATGGCCGAGGGAGACTTGCACTCCCGCCGCCGCTCCCAGCGCGGCGACGTGGCGGAAGGCGGCCTCGGCTGCCGCGTCGGCATGTCTCGCTCCCGCGGTGGAATCCGAACCGCCCTGTTGTTTTCCCAGCGCCCCTTCGTCCGCCACCGTCACAACCCTCAGGTTTGCGCCAAGCCGGCGGGCGTAGTCGACCGCCACCTCGGCGGCGCGGAATGCGGCCCGTGAGTCGTTCACTGCCACCAGAATTACTTCCCCCATGGCACGTTCCCCGCTCCGGAATCGCGGACCGTTCCGTCCTTGTTCGGAACCGAACGGTCAGCGGCCCAGCGTAGGCGCAGAGCCTCTTCAAGTTCCTGTGCCTCAAGTCGCCGCCGGATGGCCAGCAGTTCGTTTTCCAGCTCCGGAATCCAGCGGTTTTCAACCGCGCGTTGCCGGGTCCTGGTTACGGCAAGTTCCGTAGTCAGCAGCATTTCCGCACGCTGGACTGCGGCGAGGCGGACGCCGGCTTCGAGCGCGCTGCGATGAAGGACGCGTGTGTAGGAAAGGGCCGAGCTCCCGCCCATCGGGTGCGCCGCCGGGTGCCGCCACTCCGCATCTTCGGGGTACGGCACCCCCATCGTGATGGCCCACCGCAGCTGGACCCCGGCAGATTCCAGCGGTGCAGCCGCCGCGATCTGCCCGCTTCCGTCCAGGGCCGCGGAGCGGCGCAGCCAAAGCGCGGCTTCCCCCGCCAGCCGTTCCCACTCGGCGCGGGTCAGGTCGGCGCGAAGCTGGAGCCGTTCGAGTTCCTCCGCCAGAATGCGCTGTTTTCGATCCAAAAGACGGGCGCCGTGGCGGGCTGTCACGAGCCGGCGCTCGACGCGGACCTTGGCGGCCCTACCCATGGCATTCATGATCGGTGGTTCCGTTGGGGAAGATATTTCTCCAGGAGGGCGGTCGACACCATGGTCAGCTCCTGTTCCGGCAGCGCCGCCAGCGCCTCCCAGGCCCGGCCCAAGGTGTCGTCCATGGACCGCGCTTCGTCGCGCCCTTGGTTAAAGACACTGTTTTCCACCAGCGTTTGGTACCTCATGTAGCTGCGGTCGGTTTCACTCAGCGCCGCCGCACCGATCAGCTCAGCCAGTTCGGTGGCCTGCCGCGCCCGGGCCATGGCCGCAAGAACCTGGGCTGCAACGTCGAGGTGGTCTTCGCGCGTCCGGTCCTTGCCGGCGCCGTGGCGCATGAGCCGCGAAAGGGAGGACAAGACGTCCACAGGCGGGTATATTCCGCGTGCGGCTATTTCAGGCGAAAGGACAATCTGTCCCTCCGTGATGTAACCGGTCAGATCCGGGACCGGGTGGGTAATGTCGCCGCCCGGCATCGTCAATACGGGGATGATCGTTACCGAACCATCGTGGCCCTTGACGCGGCCACAACGCTCGTAGAGAGTTGCGAGATCGCTGTAAAGGTAGCCGGGGTATGCCCGGCGGGCCGGGATTTCCCGCCGCGCTGCGGACACCTCACGAGCCGCTTCGGCGTAACTCGTCATGTCTGACATAATGACGAGAACATCGTATTCTTCGGTGTATGCGAGGTGTTCGGCGATGGTCAGCGCGATGCGCGGCGTGAGGATCCTCTCAATGACCGGATCGTCGGCCGCGTTCAGCAAGAGAACCAGCTCCCCGCCGGCAGAGCGACTTTCCAGGCGATCCCGGACATAAGCGATATCCGCATGGGTCAACCCCATGGCAGCGAAGACCACCCGGAACGACCGGCCGCTTGAGGCCGCCTGGGCAGCGATCTGGGTGGCCAGTGTCAGGTGCGGTAGCCCGGGTACGGAGAAGATCGGGAGTTTTTGTCCCCTGACCAAGGTGGTCAATCCGTCGATGACGGAAATACCGGTCAGCACAGGTTCCTGGGGCGGTTCGCGGTAAACGGGGTTCAGCGGCCAGCCGCTGACGGGAAGGCGTTCCGGGCCGGTCACGGGCGGTCCGCCGTCTAGCGGTTCACCGCGCCCATTGCAGACACGCCCGAGCCAGTCCGTTCCCACCTCGATGTGCAAAGGGCGGCCCTCAAAGCGGATCCGGATCCCTTCCAGCGACATGCCGTCGGTACTTTCGAGCACCTGCAACGTGGCGAGGTCCTGATCGACCTCAAGGACCAGACCATGTCGCTGCTCTCCACCGTCCATGTCGATCGTGGCAAACTCATCCCAGCCGACGCCTTCTATCCCGCCCGCAACGAGCAATGGTCCGCGAAGCTCCCTGACGTCCCCATGTGAAATCTGCGCGGCGAAGCGACTGGTCGGTGGTGCCGAGCCGTTGTCGTTCGATTCAGTGGCTTTTGCATGGTTCATTGCAGGCCATCCAAAGCCTTGAGCATCTCGGCGTTTCGGGCTTTGACGGCCGCCGCATCCGAAGGCCCGGTTTCTTCCCGGGCACGGAGAACGCGACCAAGATCGGCTTGCTCGATGGTGGTGGCTGCCACTCCCCGTTCCACGAGTCCCTGGCAGGCATCGACGACGTCGAGCGCGAGGTCCAGCAAAGCGGCACCTTTCTCCGCGGAACAGAACCCATCGTTGACGCTTAGCGCATTCTGCATCAGCACTCCGTCCCGCAGCAGGCGACCGCCCAGCAGGATCATCCGTTCATGGCCAGGCAAGGACGAAGTCCCGATGATTTCCGCTAGTTCGGCCAGCCTGTCCGACTCAGCCAGCAGCGCCGCGGCCCGGGCCCGGGTCTCCGTTTGCCGTGTGCCACATTCCGAGGGCTTCCGCATCGCGGGCAAAAGAGCCGGTCCAGCTCACCGCCGGATAGTGCCGCGAATAGGCCAGGTCCCGGTCCAACATCCACAAGGAACGGACAAACCGTTGGGAGTCGGTGGTGACCGGCTCGGTCATGTCGCCGCCCGGCGGGGAAACAGCCCCGATCACGGTGACGGATGCGGTCTTCCCGCCTAGCGTGGTCACCCGGCCGGCCCGCTCGTAGAAAGAGGCCAGCTCCGAGGCGAGATTCGCGGGATAGCCCTCCTCCGCGGGAAGGTCACCGTTACGGTTGGCGAATTCGCGCAATGCCTCTGCCCAGCGGGAGGTCGAATCCGCGATGACGACGACGTCGTAACCCATATCACGGTAATATTCCGCGACTGTGATCCCGGTGAAGATGCTCGCCTCACGCGCCATCATGGGCATATTTGAGGTGTTGGCGATGATGACGGTGCGGTCAATCAGTTTCCCGCCTGTCCGGCCGTCCTCAAGCTGCGAGAGTCCTTCGAGGACGTCGGCCATTTCGTTGCCCCGCTCCCCGCAGCCCACATAGACAATGACGTCCGCATCGCTCCACTTGGCGATCTGCTGCAACATCATCGTCTTGCCCGTTCCAAATCCGCCCGGCACCGCCGCTGCCGCCCCGCGTGCCACTGGAAACATCAGATCCAGGACCCGCTGGCCGGTATGCAGCGGCACCGTGCCGGTCTGCCTGGACCTGAAAGGCCGCGGGCGACGCACCGGACACCGCTCGGCGAGTGGCACTTCGTGGCCGGCAATCACGGCTACGGTATCGAACAGGTGGACCAGGCCCTCCGGCGCCAGCCAGTCAAGCTGACCCGCTACGCCTGCCGGCACCAGGACACGGTGCTCCACAGACCCCGAGTCCGGCACAGTACCCAGGACGTCTCCGGAATTGACAAAGGTGCCAGCCACCTTTTGAGGTTTGAAGGTCCATTCGCGGACCAACGCCGTCGGGTCTTCACCTGATCCCGAACGCTCAGGTGTCAGCCACATCGCTGCCGACGACAACGGGCGCATGAGCCCGTCGAACACGTGCCCAAGTAGCCCGGGACCCATCAGTCCGGAAAGCTCGGCGCCGGTAGGCACTGCGACGTCGCCGGCCTTCAGCCCACCGGTGTATTCATACGCCTGCAGCGTTGCCCGCGTCCCGGAAACGGCCACCGTTTCGGCGCTGATGCGCCGCGGACCGACGGCGATCAACTCAAGCATGGACAGCCCGCCAACGCCTTCTATTTCAACGAGTGGCCCGCTGACATGCACCACGGTCCCATCCCTCCTGGCTGCTACCGGGTCCACAGAGCACGCGCCCCTGGGTCGGATTCCAAGGTCATCCCGGCCAGCACGGGAAGCGACAGATCCAGACGGCGTGAGCCCGCCTCGGCGACGACGCCGCCCTCAGGGCTTTCTGACACGACAGCATCGCGACCGAGCAGCTCGAGGCACTGGTCCGTCAGCCGCGCCATCAACTTCGCGTAGCGAGGGTCTGATGTGAGCCCGACCGCGGCCTCCCGCACCCGGCGGTGGAGTTCCAGCCGGAGGGAATTGCGCTGCGCAAGGACCAGCTCGTGCGCTTCGCGGCGCACCCGCGCCGAGCGTAGCGCGGCCTCGGAACGGGCGGCTGACTCGCCCTCTTGGGCTGCCGCGGCGAGGATCGCTGCGGCTTCGGCCGTTGCCGCTTCCACCAGGGCTTTGACCTGCCTGCGGGCATCGTCGCGGAGCTCAGCGGCCTGTTTCTCGGCCGCTGCACGGAGTGCCTCGCGCACGGGCTGCAACACAGCGTCGGATTCCGGCGCCAACCCGGTCATGGGAGCACCACGGTCATGGGTGATCGGGGATCAGCCAGGAGGGGACCCAGTGCGTGCGCAGACGCAGGAGTCAGGATAACGATAGCCGTATTAGTGGGAAGCGCCCGCCAGGCGCGGAGCGTTTCCGCATCGCTGGAACAGGCAAGAACGCTGACGCCAGCGAGACGAAACCCGTTCAGCAGGGCCTGTTCACCGATCGCGGCAATGGATTCAAACATCTCCGCGTCCCTTACTCAAGCCTTGCCGATGAGGATGATGGCGATGATGAGGCCGTAGATGGCGATCCCTTCCGCGAGTCCGACCACAACCATGGCCCTACCGAAGATTTCCGGGCGCTCACTCATCGCGGCGAGGGCCGCCGATCCAGTGTAGGCAACGGCAAACGCTGCGCCGATTGACGAGCCTGCGACGGCGATCGCGGCCGCGATCAGTGCGGAGCCGCCGGCGCCTGCGGGCGCGTCGGTTGCTGCCGCCGCGAGGGCCGGGACAACTCCACCGGAAGCGGCCGCTGGCGGCGCATTCAATGCGCCGAGCAGTAATATCAGGGATCCGCCCATCACGAGGACATTGAGGGCTGCAAGTACCTTGAACGCGGACTTTCGCCAGCGTCTGACCAGGAGGATGGCCCCTGTTGCGGCGATGAGGAAGACAGGAACGGTTCCGAACCAAAGATTCACGGGAGTTGCCTTTCAGCCTGCGTGCCGGAGTGGACAATTGGATTATCGGTGCCGGGGATTCCGGCAGCGGTGAGTTCCGGCGACCAGGGCTTGAACGGGCGGCCCTCGGACTGGAAGATTCGTGAAAACAGTTCGTAGTATTCGAGGCGCAGGGCCTGGATTCCTGCCACCAGCGCTTCGAGCGCAAAAGTCACGATATTGCCGACAATAAACAGCAGGACCGCAGCGGCAGCGCGCCAATCCGGCGCCCACAACGCCGTCGTCCCATTCCACACCACTGTCAGAAGCGCAGCGTGGGTCAACCCGAAGGCGGCGAGCCGGGCGAAGGAGACGAGGTTGGAGCCCAGCCGGATCACAGTGTCAACGAGCTCGACGCCGGCCTGGAAGGCGGCGGTGACCCCTCCTCCGGCCTCAACGTAGAGACCGATGAAGATGAAGACCAGCGAGCCGAGCGCGATGACCGCTGCCGCGGCGGTGAGAAGCCCGGTGCCGGTGCCGAGTCCCCAAACGAGAAGCCCCACGGCGAGGAACAGCAGGGAGCCTGCCACGCCGGAACGCGCATAGAGGGCGTATGCCCAGCCGCCCTCCCGGACACGGTTGATGGTGCCCACGGCGTAGGCGCCGGCAAGCAGGAACGCTCCGACACACAATGCTGCCACCAGGAGAGGCACCGGGTTGGCCAAGGGTTCCAGCCACAGCACGGGCACCAGGCCTGTGGGACCGAAAGCCTCCCCATACAGCGCTCCGAAGACCATGGACGCCAGCCCGGCGCCGCTCACGAAAAGCCAGGTTCTTTGCAGCTTGGCGAGCTTCTTGACGCGACCGCCGCGCAGCACGAGACCGGCGGCCAACAGGACCGCCCCGTGTCCCACATCGCCGAACATCATCCCGAACATCAGAACGTAGGCAATTCCGGCGAGGCGCGAGGGATCCAGGTCCTCATATGGCACGGTCCCGTAAGTATCCACGAGGGTCCGTGAGACCCGCGTGGTGCCGCTCCCGCCGTCGAACATTGTGGGCGGTTGAAGCCACCTTGGCCTGGGCAGCGGCACGACCGCCGCTCCGATCCGTGCAAGGGCTGCCCCGAGTTCCGGAATCCCGGATCGGGGCATCCAGCCCACCAGCGCCGCCAAGGGCCCGGATACGATCGCGGCCTCTGCTGCCTTCTCCAGTTCGTCGGCGCTGTTTCCCGGAACATACGGGAGGTCCAGTTCGACGAGTTCGCTGCGTGCCACTTCGACGAGCATGCCTCGCCGGGCCTGTTCGGGCACCACGAGGCCTACCCGCTCCATACGGACGGGGGACGCCGATTCACGCCGCCTCATCGAGCACCTCGCTCAACCCGGCGCCCGCAGCGGCGGCGGTCAGCGCTGCCCGCACGCGCCACCCATCGGTGAACAGGACGGCAATGGCGCCGAGCACGACGTCGGGACCGGGCATCGGACCACGAAGCAGCTGGAAACCGTCCCGCTCCACCGCGGCGTGTACGCGGGCCTCGGCGCGCCACAGCTCCTCCGGAGAGGCAATATCCCGGACCGCCGCCCGCAAGGACGGCGGAAGCGAGGAGGTGAACTCGGCGATGCTCTTGGTCGATTCCCATGAGCGGCCGATGACTGGCCGCAACAGGCGACGGACCATTTCCGGCGACGCCACGCTGTCAACAGCCAAGATCCGGGCTGCCAGAAGGACGCACACCGCGCCGCACCACGGCCGTGCAGCAGGTGCCACCACGGCCAACCTCCGCATCCAGGTGACGGTCAATGCGTCCCTCAGCGCACCCATACCGGCACCACCCACGTCGCCCCAGGCGGTGGCGCTCAGAATGGCGGCCAATTCTTCGTTCGACCTTGCCGATTGCACGCGAAGCCACGCGGTTGCCAGGGCACCCAAATGATAGGGATCCGGTGCCTTTTCTCCACCAGCAAGTTGGTTGGCCAAGGCCATGATGTTTTCAATTTCAAAGGCCCCGGCGGCTCCCCGGGCAAGTGCGGTTCCGGACGCAGGAAGCCAACCGGCAATCACCCGCAGTTGCCACAGGACCGTCTCGTGGACGGCCCGTTCGGCGGCCCGGAGGTCCGATTTTCCCGCGAGCCGGCCGGCGTAGCTCGATGAGCCAAGCAAGGACAGGGCGCCGTCGAGGGTCGGACACGCCGCAAGCTCCCTGCTGGCACCGGCGCCTACCCGGCGCGTCGCCATCAAGCGGGCACGCACCGACGCAGCCACCCAATCCGCCTTCATTCTTGTCCGTCACCCGGCGGAGCCAGCAAGGCGTCAATGACTTCGGCGACAACGGCAGGCATGCGCGCCAAGCCCGCTTCTCCACATGCCGCGGCTTCCCGACGTGACTGCTCCAGCAGCTGCGCGTCCCGATGCGACGCAGCCTGCTCAACCTGCGCGGCGGATTTTGCGCGCTCGGCACCGGCCTCAAGCCGGGCCTTGGACACGATCGCTGCGGCTTGGGCACGGGCCTTGGCCACTTCGCGGTCCGCATCCAGGCGTGCTCCGTCAATGAGTGCCACGCAGGATGCGACGTCGCCCGCCAGTGCGGCGAACACAGGGCCGAGTTCTGCCGCCGGTCCCTGGTTATCAGCAGCGGGCACGCCAGTCGGACCGGCCGGACCGGGAGCGCCGGCCGGCCTGAATCTATCGAGAAAACTCAATCGCGCCATGGCACCTGCCTCGGAAAAGTCCTCAGAGCCACAGTCTAGGCCCGCTCACGGTCGATTGACATGAACCGCACATGCCTCCCGGCAGGCTTTTCCTGCGCGGTTGTCGCGGTTTACCCGGTGGATGCGGCAGGACCGTGGTCCCTGTTGCCCGCACCGCCTCGGTAGCACTCAAGGCCGCAGTATCTATACCGCTAAGGTGACTGTCCCGTCGACTCCATCTACGGTCACCCGCTGCCCGCTGACTATCCGCTCCCTCCCGTTGCCCGTGCCCAGGACGGCCGGGATGCCGTACTCCCGGGCGACGATGGAGCCGTGGGCGGCCACTCCGCCGATGTCCGTGACCAGACCCTTCCCGTGGGCGAGGAGAGGCGTCCAGGCCGGAATGATCGTGGGGCAGACGAGGATGGTGTCCGGCATCATCTTCTCGAAGTCCCCGGGTGTGAGGATCACGCTTGCGGGGGCGGTGACTCGCCCGGGGCTAACAGGGAACCCCTGAAGGATCGGCCCCTCGTCAATGTTCCTCTTCTGGGTCTCGAATCCGTACACCATGACCCCTCCGCAGATCAGCCACTTCCTTCGGGATCCAGCCAGAGAGCAGCCAATGTCCGGACTGAAGATGTCACCGTAAACGCTCGACGGCGACTATGCCTCCCCCTTCCCGCGTTGGAACGCCCGCACTGCTTCGCTCACCGTTGGGTGGAAATGTTCGGAGGAGAAACGCGAGCCCATGCCGTATTGCAGCAGTTTGTCTTTGACCGGGCCTTTGAGCTCGGCGAACACCAAGTCCACGCCGCGCCGGTTCAGCCATTCGTCAAGCTCCACCAACTCGTCCAGTGCCGTCGTGTCGATTCCCGTCACGGGTTCTGCTGCCAGCACCACGCGTTCTATGCCGTCCGCCGCCTTGTCCAGTTCGTTGCGTACGAATGACCCCAGCAAGGCTCCGTTGCCAAAGAACAACGGTGCGTCGAAGCGCAGGATCAACAGACCGGGGATGCGTTCCCCTTCCGGATGACGGCTCACGTCGTGGTATCCCGGCACTCCGGGCACGTCCACCAGTTCAGTGCGGTAGGGGTCCCAGGCTCGCCGCAGGAAGTCCAACAGGGCCAAGCCGATGGCAACGGCGATGCCCAGGAGGACGCCAAGTGTGGTGACCCCCAGAAATGCCGCGAGCATCACCAACGATTCGCTGCGGCTCATGCCGATAAGCCGTCGCACACCACCCGGGTCGGCTATACCTGCCGCGGCAGCGATGACAATGGCTGCAAGGGTTGCTGCGGGCAGGAAGTCCGTCACGCCGGGCGCCACGAGCATGAATCCGAGCACCAGCACTGCACCTGCTACCCCTGTGAGCTGGGACTTTGCGCCGGACTCGACTGCCACCGGGGTGCGGGACGTGCTGGCCGACACGGGGAAGCCGCCCAGTAGCCCGCTGGCAGCGTTCGCCGCACCCAAGGCTGCCATTTCATGGTTGCCGGATACTTTGCTCCCTTCTGCGGCCGCCAGGGATTGGGACAGTGTTCCGGTATCAACAAAGACGATGAGGGCGATCGCGGCGGCGGCAGGCAAAAGCGCCAGCACGTCAGGCCAGCCAATTCCGCCCAGGGCCGGCGCAGGGAGCCCCCGAGGGAGTGCGCCGGTGACCTGCAAACGCCCGTGGAGTCCCAGCAGGGCAACTGCCATGCAGGCCACAACAACCGCAACAAGCACACCCGGAACCTTCCATTTGAGCCGGCGGGGAATCCAGATGAGCACCAGCGAGACCACGCCGAGCAGCAGTGCCGTCACATTGGCTTCCCCGGCAAACACCTTCGGCGCGGCGGCGAAGAGTCTTTCCCAAGGGGTTCCCCCGTCCACGGAGATCCCCAGGAAGGTGGGAAGCTGGGACACGGCCACCAGCAATGCGATGCCGTTGAGATAGCCGAGCCGGATGGGTTTCGACAACAGTCCCGTGACGATTCCCAGCCTCAGCACCGCCCCGAACAGCAAAATGCCGCCGATCAGCATGGCCAGGAGGCCCGCCAGCGCAACTGATTTCTGCTGGCTATCCCTGGCCAGTGGAACCAAGGCTGCAGCGATCAAAGGGGCAAGCGCGGAATCCGGCCCCAACACCAACACGCGCGATGGCCCGAACACTGCGTAGACAATCAAGGGCACGACCGTCGCGTACAGACCGTTCACCGGTGGAAGACCGGCCGCCTGGGCATAAGCCATTCCCGCAGGGACCAAGATCGCGAAGAGAGCGGCGCCGGCCGCCAGATCGTGGCGCAGCCACTCGATCCTGTAGCCGCGAAGGGCTGGCGGGACCGCCCAGAATGGATACGTTCCGGATGGGCGCATATTCCGATCATGTCGCATCATGGCCTTGCCCGCCATCCATGGTCGGTGGCTGCGAAGACGACCGGCACGCAGAACCCATGCCGATGGACAGGTCCGAACATCATCACATCGGCACTTCCATGGAGCAGACATACGTGTGGACGCTGCAAGCTCGTGGGCCAATGCCGCTGTTCGCCGTCGGCTGGGTGGCGGCCTGCCCTAGATGATGTGCACGCCGGCGAATGCCAGCGCTGCGATCAGACCCCAGGAGAGCATCGCTGCCATGATGGCCCTGCCGCTGGTCTGGAGCAGGGCCCGGACCTGCACTGATGCGCCAAGCCCGAACAGGGCTGCTGCGAGCAGCAGGTCCTGGACCGTGCCGGCAGCTTCCAGGACAACAGGCGGCAGGATCCCGAGCGTCCGCAGAATGATCATCGCCATGAACCCCGCCACGAAGAACGGAATCAGCGGAGGAAGCTTGATGCCGGTATCCCCTGCGCCGTTTGCCGTCCGACGGCGGCGGAAGCGTCCCACGAGGGCGGCTCCGGTGACCATCGGAGCAAGCATCAGCACACGGGTGAGCTTGACGATGAGCGCGACGGCAAGGGAAGCCGGGCCCGCCGTCTGCGCCGTTGCCACGACCTGCCCCACATCGTGGACGCTTGCTCCGACCCAATAGCCGAATTGGACAGTATCCAAGCCAAGGGGACCCTTGAGCGCGGGAAGGACCGCGATCGCCAGCGTTCCGCACAGCGTCACGAGGGCGATTGGAATGACGGTGTCGCGGTGATCCGTTTTGGTGACCCCGCTCATGGCACCAATGGCGGAGGCCCCACAGATGGAAAATCCCGTGGCCAGAAGCAGGGGCTGATCGCCCGGAAGGTTCAGCGCCTTGCCCAGGAGCAGCGTTCCCATGAAGGTCAGCAGGACTATGCCAACTACGATCGCCAGCGTCTTCCAGCCCAGCGCAGCCACATCGAGAAGGCTTAGTTTGAGCCCCAGCAGAACAATCCCCCACCGCATGAACCGCTTGGCGGAGAACACCAGGCCGGGCTGCAGGACTCCTTCCACGGCCGCGCTGGTCCCGGGGAGATTCGCACAAAGAATTCCCAGAATCACTGACACCGTCAGGAATGGCATCACCGGGACGGTCGAATGGATCAGCCAAGCGACGACGACGGCGGCCGCGGACGCCGCCAGTCCGGGCAACGATTTGTACCGCAAACCCCGGGGAAGCAGCGCACCCTGCCGTGCGTCCTTTAGGGGTGTGGCAACGCCTAGTCTCATGCTTGTCTGCGATCCTCCCGGAGCCGGCGTGCGCCAAGCCCTGGCTGGATCTCCTCCTCTCTCCCAATTCTCGGCCCGGATCTTGTTCTGGGATAG
The DNA here is from genome assembly GCF_002009585.1 of Arthrobacter sp. SRS-W-1-2016. NCBI lineage: Bacteria > Bacillati > Actinomycetota > Actinomycetes > Micrococcales > Micrococcaceae > Arthrobacter > Arthrobacter sp. SRS-W-1-2016. The sequence continues at coordinate 158,146 of NZ_MTPV01000005.1, forward strand.
CCGCCTTCTTGGCATAGCGATATATCAATATCGCATCACTATCCTCCCTGTTATATGCTTTGCGCATGGCAAAGTGGCCCGATCTGACCGTGCTCGAACTAGTGGTTGGCGTGGATGACTACGGAAGCCTCAGCGCAGCCAGCCGGCAAGCGGGCCTTGCCCAACCCAACGCGAGCCGATCGATCAGGGTGATGGAGCGCCAGCTGGGCATGACCCTGCTGCAGCGCAGTCCAACAGGCTCCACACTCACCCCCCAAGGCACAGTCGTGGCCCACTGGGCGCGAAGAATCCTTGCGGAAACACGGCAGATGTTGCAGGCCACCGATTCCCTGCGCGCCGAGAGACGGACCGCACTGACGGTATCCGCAAGCATGACTGTCGCCGAGCACCTGGTACCCGGTTGGCTTGGCACCTTTGGAAGGCTGCACCCCGAAGTGCGAATACACCTGCTTGTCCACAATTCCGCGCAGGTTTTCGAGGATGTGACCAGCGGAGCCTGCGATATCGGCTTCGTGGAATCCCCAACGATCCCCCGCACCCTGCACAGCCTCACCGTGGCGCGCGACGAACTCGTCGTCGTCGTCCACCCCAAACACCCGTGGACCCGACGGCGGGAGCCGATCTCCATTGCTGAACTGGCATCGACATCATTGCTGGTCCGCGAACCGGGGTCTGGCACCCGGATCACGCTTGACCTCGCATTGGCCGAGTACCCGCGTTCGGCTCCCTTGCTGGAACTTGGCAGCGCGGCCGCCATCCGTACAAGCGTTTTGGCCGGCATGGGTCCTTCAGTGATGAGCACCCTTGCAGTGGCAGACCAAGTAAACACCGGAGAACTAAAGATCGTCCCCGTCCAGGACCTTGTCCTTCATCGGGCGCTGCGTGCGGTGTGGAACGGCCCCCGTCAACTATCAGGTCCAGAAGCAGAGCTCGTGCGGCTCGTTCGTGGCCCAAGAACATCCCGAAACTAGACCTCGGAAACAACGCTCGGGAACCTTCACGTGCTGCGCCGCAGTCAGAGCACACCTGCGCCTGTCCGAGGGCGGCGATAGGATCTCGGCCCCTTGTTGCGAAAACACTGTGCCCGAGGTGGGTTCGAACCGGGTTCCAGCGAGCCAGGAACCCGGCATTTCGCAGCAGGCACTCGAGGAGACTGCCGGGGTTTCAAGGAAGTTGCTCGTTGACCTCGACGCCGGACGGCCATCGCACCAACGCATCCCCCGACTCAAGGATCGGCCCGCTGACTGGAAGTAGCTCTCGGGCTGGACACCCATCCGATCACCGTCTCGCCCACCGGCACGGTCGCGGTCCTCACCGCGCCCAGTGCCGGTCCTGCGGTGATCGCGGAGCCGAATGCGCCTACGCGGAGAACAGTGCCGACGCCAACCAGGATGGACGACAGCCCGAATCGGCCGGACCTACGATCTTTCCGCACCGGATCTCCTTCGTTATGCCCGGATATGTCGAAGGAAAACATGCGCAAACTTTCGGCTTGCGCTTCCCGAGCACAACAATACGACTCGCCGTTTACGGACTCGCTGATCCGTCCAGGCTCACCAGTCGCCGCCGCTTGATACGTGGATAATGGCGCTGTGCGCGATGCGGTTCCGGTCCAACTCCATTTGGCGCTTCGTTTCGACCATGAGGCAGAAGGTCCAACTGCCGTCCGAAGACGTTTCCCGGGCACCCGGTGAAGGGAGCTCCGTCTCCGGCAGGCGTTCGACGCCGGCGACGTGGCACCACTCACCACAGCCGACACGAAGGGTAACCTCCCCCATTGTCAGAAGAACCCGCAGGACCCGGCGCATAGTCTGAAATCAGCCGTATCCGATCCTGAAGGAAGCCATGCCCGACACCTCACGTCCCTTACGCAAACTTGGATTCCTCACTATCGGCCTGTTCGATCCGGCCGATCCCGCCTCGGGCCACGAATCCACCCTGCAGATCATCGAACTTGGCGAACGCCTAGGATTCGACAGTGCCTGGCTGCGGCACCGTCATCTGCAGTTCGGAATCTCCTCCCCCATCGCAATGATGGCCGCCGCCAGCCAGCGCACCTCACGGATCGAGCTTGGAACCGCTGTAACCCCGCTGGGCTGGGAAAACCCCTTGCGCCTCGCCGAAGACCTGGCCACCGTGGATCTGCTCGCCGGGGGACGCATCAATCCGGGGCTGAGCGTGGGTGAACCGATGCACTACGACACAGTGAAGCACGAGCTGTACCCGGATTCCTCCGAGCTGGAGGATTTCAGCTACGGGCGCCTGAACCGATTTGCCCGTCTGATCGCGGGGGAAAAGGTGCGGGACTTTTCCGGCAGGCAGGGTGTTGTCGAGGAATTCTCCAACCGCGTCGAGCCGCACTCTGCCGGGCTCCGGGACCGCCTTTGGTATGGGGCGGCCAGCAGGAAGTCGGCCGTCTGGGCCGGGGCGAACGGCTTCAATCTGCTCTCCAGCAGCGTCATCTTTCCGGAAGCGGATCAAGAACCGGACTTTTCCCGAATCCAGCAGTCGCAGATTCGTGCCTTCCGTGAAGCCGCTGAAACGTCAGCCCCGGCCCACGGACAGGCCCGTGTGTCGCAGGGCCTGGTGGTGATCCCAACTGATTCCGCTTCGCCGGGTCAGCGGGACAAATACCAGCGGTATGTTGATGAACGCACCCCCCGCACACAGGCGCCGCAGGGGGCAAGGGGCATGCTGTTCGCCGCCGATCTGATCGGTACCAGCGACGAGATCGCCGAGCAGCTATACGCACACGCAGGATTTCAGGAAGTCGACGAGGTGGCGTTTGCGCTGCCCTTCAGCTTCGACCACGAGGATTACATCCAGATCCTCACCGACATCGCCGGCAAACTCGGTCCAGCCCTGGGATGGACTCCAACCGAAGCCCGGCGCGACCCCCGGTAGGCGTCACAGCCTGCAATCGACCACACGTTGAGCATTCCCGGGCGGGTGTGCGCTGCAGAGTCGCGAAAGGATGCCAGCGAAAATGATCGTCACAACGGTCTCTCCGCTCAAGAAGAATCGCCATCTCCCACTGTCCAAAGACGAAGACGACGCCGGGACGCACCGCATGGTTGATATGAAACAACGCCTGCCCTGCACCGGATCCCACACACCGGCACCCCGCGCTGGATCTTAGGCACCACGGACCCGAACTACGACAACCAGCATAGGCGCTCAACTGTGCGGTAGCCTTTCGTCCCATGGTCGATGCGAAGCGGTTCCGAGTACTCCTTGAGGAGGAACGTGACCGCAAAGTTGCGCTCTTGAAAGCCCTCCTTGGGGACATCACTTCGGTAAACGTCGCCAGGCAGGACTCCAACGTCGACGACGAACACGATCCGGAAGGGAGCACGATCGCCTTCGAACTTTCCCAGGCTTCCGCACTCATGGAGCAGAGCCGGGCGGGCCTGGAACAGATCGAGGCCGCTTTGCTGCGGATTGCCAGCGGGAGTTACGGACTGTGCGCCGTGTGCGGCAAGTCCATCGCGGAGGGTCGCCTGGAGGCAAGGCCTTGGACTCCGTATTGCATAGAGCACGCGTCCGGTCAGGGCTAAGCCAAGGCAAATACTTCAGAGGCGTCGGAGTAGCTCAAGTAGGGCGCCAGCTTGGATGCGATATCTCGATTTTAGTTCGGTCAAGGAGTGCTCCACATCAACGCACGGAGCATTTCCCTGACCGGCTCAGGCAGGGGTCTTCAGGTCAATGACTATCTCGTTGCGTCGCATGAACCATGGCTTGAACGGTGGATCAAACCGGGCGAAACGCGGAGTCCCGGCAGGGGTGAGTCCAGCCGTCCTTAAAGCACTTCTTAGCTTCTCAAGATGGCGCTGATAGCTCACCGCGCTCCAGCGCCCGCTGTAACGGATTGCCGCTGCAAGGCTCTCGGGAACTGTCCGCAAGTGCACATTCGGGTCAGTGGGGCCCGGTGCGTTCTCGATAGTGAAGCCTTCCGGCAGAACAAAAGCAATCCGGTATTTCTGCTCTCCTGTCTCACCCGGCTGCCTTTCGATTCCCTGCTGCACGACCGGGGCAGTCATCGCGATCTTTTCTGAAGCTGCGTCCTGAACCACCGGCGCTGTCATCGCCACTTTCTGCCTGGAGCGGTTCTCTCCGCTGATATAGGAAAACAGGTAGCGGAACGCACGGTTGCCGGAGTCTTCGAAAGTGCCTTTGACAATGACCTCGGCCAGTAGGTGTTCGGGATACTTTCGAACCTCAAAATCGTCGTAGCTTCGCACAATCTGATAGGGCTGCTGCGCCGTCATGGCATCACGGTACTCCGGCGGCGTTGCCCAAGCCATGAGGTTCCTAGGGGTGGTGAATATTCGGGTGGTTTCTTGCCCTGAGGCTTCATCCGACCCGCGCCGATCGGGAAACAAACCGTCGGACCCCTGACTCTTTCACGGCCAGCTCATATCACCTCGCCGTGACTGGTTGCCCTGGGATACCGCAAACGGTCGGCTGCCGATCCCAGCCAGAACCCCAACGGCAGCAAGAAGACCGTGACACGCTTGTCGTACGATTAAATAGTTAGACGATCGAGCTACCTACTTAAGGGAATGACGTGGCCGGGGATACGCGGAAGGTTCACGATGGTTATTGGTACGAATCCGAAGAAGCCGACCCGGGACCGGTTGACCTGCTGAACGCCCTCCGGGACTACCGGGCGTCGGAGGCTGCGATGCGACGACGGACCCGCACCTCGATGGGGATGGGCGAGACGGATTTACTGGCCTTAAGGTACCTGCTCGAAGCCGAACACCAAGAGCGTGCCGTCAGCCCCAAGGAACTGGCAGCCTGGCTGGGCGTCACCTCCGCTTCGATGACGGCACTGACAGACCGGCTCGTGGCGTCCGGAAATGTCCGGCGCGAGCCCCATCCCAGCGATCGCCGGGCCCTGATCCTCCGCCCCACCCCGGGATCCGACCATGAAGTGCGCAGCACCTTGGGTGGAATGCATTCCCGGATGATTGAAGTGGCTCGTTCCTTTGATGCCGGGGAAGTCCGGGTCATCATCGACTTCCTACGGCGCATGCAAACAGCAGTCGACACCATCGACCAATAAGCTCCTGACCCCGGCTGGACAATCTTAGTAAGCTCACTTATAAATAGTCCATCAAGCTACTTGCTATATGTACTATCCAGGAGATTGTTATGACGGCAGTTATGGAAAGCCCGGACAGCGACGAACTGGATTCGCCGGCTATCGGGGCTCAGCCGGAGGCAGACAATCAGGTTCTCGCGCTGGTGGTCGAAGACCCTGACCGTTTCGACCATCAGGCATACGCCGTTCACGGGCACAGTGGGCACGGACACGGCGCCGGAACGCCGGTGGTCGACAGGCCGTCTCACTGCGGGAGTGCCATGACGCTTAGTCTCGCAGGAGGAACTCCGCCGCAGGCCTGGATATCGGTGGAACCCGAGTGGCCGGAATGGACTTGCGGGTGCGGGTTGCGGATTTTTGCCGAGATCGGTGATCTGTTGGGTGCCGTGTTATCGGCATCAGCCAGGGTCCAGACGCTGGAGCTGCAGATGGAGGCAGCGCGGGCGGCACTGGAACATGCAGTGCACCAGGCTCGTGGTTCGGGGGTGGAGTACGGGGAACTGTCGCTTGCGTCCGGGTTGAACGGTTCCAAGATCGAAACCCTGCTGAGGTGAACGTCCTGATGCCGGCAGAGCAGGTACCCAGATATCCCCCGGCAATATCCTCAGCGCTTTCTTCGCGGACCTCCCTGTGGGACGGGCGTTACCGGCTTGGTCGGTCATTGGGCGGAGGAGCGGAAGCAGACGTCCTGGAGGCCTTTGATACCTGGAACGCCTCTTCTGTGGTGCTGAAGATATTCCGTTCCGCGGGATCCCGCAGCGGAGAACCTTTCCTGCGGGAGATCGAATTCCACAGCCGGCTACGGCACCGAAATATTGTGCGCGTCACCGGGCACGGTCGTCACCAGCTTGCCGAGGGCAGCAGGGAGGGGCGTGACTACTTGGTGATGGAGCTAATGGCTGGCGGGGACCTGCGGTCAATCATCAAGAATGGCCCGCTGTGCCCCCCAACCGTCGCGAAATGGGTGGCCGACATCCTGGAAGGACTGGCCCATGTACACCTCAGACGCATCATTCACAACGACATTAAGCCCGGAAATATCCTCATCGGTGCTTCATCCGGCAACGACACGGCGGGCCCGGCGAAGCTCTCGGATTTCGGAATCGCGACCAGCGGCAGACGCCGCGCGCGGTGTCCTTCCGCCGGAACACCCCACTACCTGAGCCCGGAAGAGGCCCGCGGCCACCCGCCGACCACGGCAAGCGACATCTACGCCACCGGGCTAGTCGCTCTTGAATGCCTCACCGGCACCAAAACCTACCCGGGAACACCTTTGGAAACGATGGTCGCCAGAACCCTGCGCGAACCCCGTGTTCCCGGCACCGTGCCTAGGCGCTGGGCCAGGGTACTGCTCGACATGACAAACCCCGACCCTCTCAAACGGCCCTCAGCCAGGAAAGCCGCCGGAATCATCCTGCGCCTTAGCGAGGCCACCGGCACAGACACAAACAACCCGGCACCGGCACGCAGAACCCACCCGCTCCGTCTGCCCAGACAGGCACGACATATGGAACCACCGGCTGGACCAATCCCGGCCTGATCGAACGAGCAATCACGAAAGCAATCAAGCCCCCGGGAGTCAAAGAGAGGCGGCTGGCTCGCGACCCCGTTGGCAGGCATCGTCGCCGCGCTGGTGGACCAGGCCGAGATAGTGGACGTCGCCGGCCGGAATGACGGGTTCGGCCTGTTCCCGGACTGGAGTATCCACGCACCGTGTAAGGTAAGTATGCTTAGCAATTTGGACAGAAGGCGCCCTCACCGGCCGCATTCGGGTCAGATCCGAGCAGGTGCGTGGGTTCCTGCCGGATTCCGTGTTTGACCAAGCAATAGGAGCACGAATGGACGTTTGGCCAGGATCCGCATACCCGTTGGGTGCCACTTTCGATGGCACGGGAACGAACTTCGCGTTGTTCAG
>NZ_MTPV01000029.1:0-63002 GCF_002009585.1 Arthrobacter sp. SRS-W-1-2016
TTGTGGTTTCTTGGCTTTTGTGTCGTTTCCCGGGGTGGGGGGGGGGGGGGGGCCCGGTTGCCCGGCCACCGGGGTTGTAGTTAGACGAGCTCGTGGCTGACGAGGGCTGTGTCGAAGAGGTCTTCGGCGCGCCGGATCAGATGCCCGGGGGCGTTGTCCTCGTAGCCGTGTTCGTCGTGGCCGAGGAAGACCGCGTTTCCTTGGCAGATACCGGCGAGGTCAAGCCCGACGTCGTGCAGCAGGGCGGTGGCGCGGAGGTTCCGGTGAAGGTTCCGGGCCATCGCGTCGGTGTTGACGTACACGTGCCAGTCACCGCAGGTGACGGATTCAAGCTCACCGTCGACGATGACCTGCAAAGTGTTGCGTCGGGTGTCGATCAGTTCGACCCGGACCGGCTCGCTCAGGTTGGCAGGGACGATGAGGGCCGTTCGTTTGTGAATCATGGTTTTGTGTCCTTTGCAGAGGATTGGTGAGGGAGCGGCGTGACCCGGCCAGCTACTTCCGGTTCCTCCCCCGTTGTTTTTTGGCTGCTGGCGAAGCTTGCGGAGCTGTGGCCGACGGAGGCCTGTCTACCCTCAGGGCAAGGACCGTGGAATCTGCGCAGGAAATAAGCGACGAAGGAGCGCCGGAGCCGATTCTTCGGGCCGCAGGCCCCGGAGGAACGGAGGGGCTAGACGGGGTGGAGCGGACACGTACAATCCGAAGGACAGCAGCCAAAAAACGTCGTAGACACCAAGGTTCAGGGGGTCCGGAGCCCTGCGACGGCGCACCCTGAACCCCACAGCCGGCCGCGAAGCGGACGCCCGATTACCTGGTTGCAGCGCAGCGGAAACCAGGACATGCCCGAGGACGCGGATGGATCCTCCCGCGCCGGCCATCCCCCAGGGCAGGCCGCCGGCATCAGCCACCACGCGCGGCCCTCAGGCGGACCGCGGTCCGTCGCCGGTGACCATAGCGGCACCCGGCCACGACGACGGACCGCCCCAGCGCGGAAAGCGAGTTTGCCGCGGTGATGGAGGTCCGGGGTGGGGGTTCCCCGCTCCGGTCGGAGCGGGGACCTGCCGCCGGGTGTTAGGGGGTGGTGAAGACGGTGCACGGCTGGCGGTACCGGCTGGGCAGCTCGGCCGCCGCCATGGGCAGGTCTTCCGGTCCTTCGGCCTGGCCGTTCTTCCAGTGGAAGAACGCCTGTTCGGTAATCGCGTCCCACTGCGCGGCCTTGCTCCGGTAGAAGGTGCACGTCACGTCGCCCTCGGTGTAGGTCGCGACGCCGAACAGGTTGCCGATGTTGTCGGCGGTGCGGGTAGCGGCGACCATGACATAGGGCCATTGGCCCAGGTCCCAGCCATCGCACCCCCAGCTGGGGATCACGGCCCAACCGTGCTCTCCGATGAGTTCCATCCAGTCGTAGCCGCCGTTCAGGTGGTAATCGCCCAGCACGGTGACGCCGTGGATCTCTTCGCCGGTGTCCGTGGTGGTCACGGTCGCTTTGCCGATTGCGTTCATGGTTGTGTGTCCTTTTCCGAGGATGTGGTGGGTGGGGCGGCTTAGGTGACCGGCCAGCGTCCCCTCTCCCCCGCTGTTTTTTGGTTGCTGGCAAGCTTGCTTGCTCGGCGGCCGACGGAGCCCTGTCTACCCGCAGGGCAAGGCGCCGGAATATCGCGGAGGAAATCAGCGACGAAGGAGCGCCTCAGGGATATTCGCGCACCGCAGGCCCCGACGAAGGAGGGGCTAGACGGGGTGGAGCGGACGCCTAGAATCCGCAGGACAGCAACCAGAAAACGTCGTAGACAAACAAAGGCCAGGGGGTTCGGAGCTCTGCGACGACGCGCCCTGGACCCACAGCCGGCCGCGAAGCGGACGCCCCAATACTGGTTGAAGCGCAGCGCAAACCAGGTGCTTGATAATAGGCAAAAGTCTCCTCCGGATTCACCAAACGGTTTTACGAACAAGCACGGTTGGTTTCCGCTGCGGCAGTGAAGGAAGAACGATGAGTGACCTGACTGAAGATGAAGAATTGGCACTGGAACGGGAAGAGTTGGCGATTGCGCTGACCAACGCCCAACGTAGGCGGGCCGGGATGATGAGGCCGGTTACCGAGCCGCGTCAGTGCAACCGGAACGCCTACGACGATGCGGACGCCGTACTCCGCGCGGGGTTCCATAAGATCGACGGTTCCGAATGATCGCGTCCGTTTTAGCATGGCATCGGTGAACTACGTGGCTTCATCTTGCCGCTGCGGCAAGACGAAGGCGTCACGACTTTTGCCAAGGTCAGAGAGGCACGCTTCGATGGGTTTACGACACTTTTTCCGGAAAAGCCGGGCCAGTGCGGACCGGAGCCTGCCCGCGGCCGGGGGGATCGGGCCGGAGGCCGGAGAATCGACGCCGGAGAAGCGGGCTGAGCTGGAACAGGCCTGGGCCGAGCTTGCTCGGGCGGCCGAAGGGGCCGGTGTGACCAGCTTCCGTGCCTGCACGCGGAACGGGACTTCCTCCTGGGAAGAAAATCCGGCTGCCGTCCGGGCTCTGGCTGCCACGCTCAGGGACTACCGCGCAGAAGGGGCAGCTCCGGAGAGGCCACGGTTGGCAGACCAGTAGGCGGTGCAGGCCTCTCCCCCGGCGGTCCAGGATCAACGCCGCCGGGGCACCAGTGACAGCGTAAAAGTTCACGATGTTGGTTGGTCTTGGGAACGGGTTATGCCCACTGGGGGTCAGGTGGAGCCCTCCGCACAGCTCAAAGCTGTCCCCATTGGGTATAAACCCGTGCCTGCCGGCGCCCGAGGCGATGGTGCGCAGCCGGTCAGGGGTCCCGTCTCCATTCCCTGTGCAGTTTCACTGGCGATCAGACGGCAGGTGTGGATGACGACTCGCCCGGGCGATGGCGGCACGCCGGCTCTTTTCTGTGGATGGCCTGGCGCCGGCTATCCACAGCGGCGGGCGGCAGGGCGCGGGAGGCTGTGGGCAACGCGTGCACAAGCATCCCAACCTGAACGAGGCGGCCGCAAGGCTGTCGTTCCTGGCTTCTAGGATGGATCTCCCCACAGGGCGACGGGGGGAAGGAGAAGCATGGAGGATCGACAGCCGACATTACCAAGCCGCGGGGCAACGACTAACCAGAGGGCACACAGCCACTCTCTGACGTGCACAAAGACATGCTGACGAGCCCCGATGCCTCGCGTTGACGAATTCACCAGCCACCCACAGTTTGAGGAAGGACCGCGGAATCCTCCACGTACATCGGCTACCGCCTCCGCGCGCAAGTTACGAAATGCACAGGTGGCAAGGGACGCTAGGAACCACCCGCGGGAAGTCTTTCGACTGCAGACGGTTCCACTGGATCAGCTGTCCTTGAGCCGTCGGCCACCGGGAAGGTTTTCTGCCCAGGACGGGTACATCTGGCCTTCGTTGTGCTCGGCTTCGCGACGGGCCGTCTCTGCTTCGATCGCTTTAGCCACGAAATGGCTCCAAGTATTATCCCCTTCGGCGTAGCTGGTCGCCCGGTACGCAGCCCGTGCCCTGTTACGGAGCGCGGCGGGGATACTCACCGTCATATTCGCCGTTTCGATGTCCTTGGGATCTGCCTTCCTCGGCGTCTCCGGCCGGTGTCCGGGGAGCATCCGTGCCAGGGGAGCCTCTTCGGCAGGTGCGGCGACGCGTCTCGGAGGCAGGCCGAGCGCGGGCCGGTTGGGTGTTGGCTCCGCACTCACGCGTTAACCTCCTGAGATTCTGCCACGGCGATGCGTCGTGTCACTTCCATGGCGACTGCGTGGAGGTCCTCGGCCACGCTGGAAGCGGACTTCGGTCCCGTGTTCCCGGCCTTCGCTTCCCCGCGCAGAACCTCCCACCATTTCGGTCCTTTACTGAGTTCCCGCTCGAGTTCGTGGGCCAGCAATCCACGCTCCCGGCACGCCTGGGCCGTTGCTTCTGCGTGGCGAATGGTCATCGGGAACAGCACTTCGTCTGTACCAAAATCTGCTGTGAGGTGATCACGAGTGACTTTGTGGACCTGCTTGGAATTTGTGCCAGTCCCGACTAGGACGACGCCCAATAGGTCCAGCGACGGGTTGAGTCCGACGACGCTATCCATGCGTGCTGCGACCGCAGCGACACCCTTACGACTCGACATATCAGTCTTCAACGGCACCACTGCGTACCGGGCGGCAGCCACAGCTGCCGCCTGCAGCGGCTCATTCCCCGGCGGACAATCGAGCAGCACCAGGTCGTACTCCCCCGCAACTTCGGCAAGCAGTTTGGCCAAGGCTAGCTGTGCCGCATCGCGGTCCTTCTGGGCCTTGGCTCCGAGGAAAGCGGCAGCATCGCGGTCCTTCTGGGCCTTGGCTCCGAGGAAAGCGGCAGCATCGTCGAGGTGAGGCCCTCCAGCGATGACATCCAGGTTGGGGCGTACGCCCAGCAGCAGGTCGGGCGTTCCCCCGAAGCACAGCGAAGCCGCCAGGGTCCTGCCGCCGTCGCCTTGGTCCGCATAGCCAAGGTCCTCGGCGAGGTTTCCCTGGGGGTCAAGATCTATGAGCAGCACACGTGATCCGCCCTCGGCCAGGAGGCCGCCTACATTGGCTACCAGGCTGGTCTTGAAGACCCCGCCCTTACCGTTGATTACCGCGATGACTCGGCTGAGGGCCCCGCGGTCCAGATCGTGTTTCATCAGATTTCCCTTCCAAAGTGATTCCAGCGTATCCAGCAACACTGGCTTTGCTTGTGAAGCTGGGTTCCGTGTCTTCTCTTTTTTCACTTGTGAATCCAGTTAAGAAAGTGAAACTTGTAAATAATGTGTTTACGATATTCCTGTTTTCGCTTGTTTCACTTGTGAACACAGTGAACACGGTGAACACGGTGAACAAAGGATTCCGCGTGGATTCAGTCTTGGGGGCAAGCGGGGTGCGGGCTTGTCTGCAGCACTGGCACGGTGGTTCAGTCCCGTCGGCACTCCCCATTCCGGCGGGGCATTCTTTTGCCCTTGGCTTTGGCGCACCGTGCTTTCCAGCGGTGTTGCCCGCAGAATAGGGAACATGTGTGGACGCTATGCCATCGGAAAATCAGGTGAGGATCTGGCCAAGACGCTGGGGGTTCATTTCCCGGCCAGCGCATTGGCTTGGGAGCCTACCTACAGCCTGGCCATCACCAATTCAGCACCGGTAGTGCGGGAGCGGCTGGCGGACGGCGGGGAGCTGCAGCGAGAGGGCGCGTTGCTGCGGTGGGGCGTTCCTGACCCGGCCCCGGAACGGCTGGGAAAACCGATGCAGAATGCCCGGCTTAGTTCAATTCACTTCTTTGAGGTCTGGAAGAACCTCTACCGTTCAGGTATGCGGGTGGTGGTGCCCATGAGCGGTTATTTTGAGTGGATCGAGACCAAGCCGAAGTACAAAGTGCCGATCTTCATCCACGATCCTGCCGCGCCGCTCCTTCTGGCCGCCGGCCTGTGGTCGCCGGATGAGACTTACACGGTCATCACGGTCCAGGGGAAGGACGCGGCGGGGGATGTCCATAACAGGATGCCGCTCTTCCTGAATCCGGAGCTGATGGGTTCCTGGCTGAACCCGGAGGCGCTTGCGCCGAAGGACGGTGCCGCCTTGCTCAGGGATGTCCGGGCCGGTTCGGACATCATTGCCTCCAAGCTGTACACCCATCCGGTGAGCCGGGAGTTGAACAACGTGCGCACGGCTCCGCGTGAAGATCCACGGTTGCTCGAACCGGTGGACTTGGCGACGGCTTAGCCGTCAAGCAGCCTTGACGATCGGCAGTTCGTCCCACTGGGTGGTGTATCTGGGGGAGAGCATGTCGCGCTTCATGGTCCAGTCTGGGCCGCCCTTGATGCCTGCATGGCCGAGCCCGATGGACCCTCGGCCGTATTTCCCGGCTACTAGCTCCAGCAGCGGGCCGATGCCGCGTTCTTCGTGGACGTTCTCGAACGGTTCCAGGGGCTTTTGGTTCCCGCTGGGGCGCAGGTCGGTGACCATGATCCCGGCGCGGACGTATTTCACGCCGTCGTTGATCTTGGGAATGAGGGCGTGGGCCGCTTTGGTGAGGATTACCGGGTCGGCGGTGGGCATCGGCAGCGCGACGCACACCGACGGGTAGGAGGTGTCGCCGGGGCTGTAGTAGGAGGTGCCGGCGAAGGCGGTGAGCACTTTGGCTTGCAGGTCGTGTTTGGCCAGGCGGGCGCTGGCCTGTTGCGCGTAGACGCTCATGACTTGGCGCATGTCGGCCGTTGTTGTGATGGGTTTGGAGAAGGACCGGGAGAAGATCAGCTGGTCCCGTCCTATCCGTTCTTCCTCCATGGGGATGCAGGGGGTTCCCTGCAGCTCGAGGACGGTGCGCATCATCACCACCGAGAACTTGTCCCGGATCGCGACGGGATTCGCCCTGGACAGGTCGAGAATCGAGTAGATCCCCATCCCTGCGAGGCGTTTTGTGAGCCTGGTCGCCACGCCCCAGATCTCGCTGACGGACAGGCGGGACATGAGTGCTTCGCGCTGGGCCGGCGGCACGGATTCCCACCGGCATACACCCTCGAAGGCAGGGTTGTGTTTGGCCCACTTGTTGCTGAGCTTTGCCAGGGTTTTGGTCGGGGCTATGCCTACGCAAACGGGAACACCGACGTGCGTCCGGCAGGCGTTTTTCATGGACCGGCCCAGGGCCAGCAGATCCTCTCCGGAGCCTTTGACGCCGAGGAAGCATTCATCAATGCTGTAGACCTCCTGCCAGGCGGAATACCGGGCCAGGAGCTCCATGACACGGGCGCTGATGGATCCGTAGAGCTCGTAGTTGCTAGATCTCGCCACGAGACCCCATTCCTTGGCGCGGGGCGCCAGCTTGAACCACGGATCACCCAGCACAATCCCGAGCTTCTTGGCCTCATCCGAGCGCGTCACGGCGCAGCCGTCGTTGTTGGAGAGGACGATAAGCGGCTTGCCTTCGAGGGAAGGATCGAAGATCCGCTCGGCTGAGGCGTAGAAGCAGTTGACGTCGATGTGCGCGATTTCCTGCATGCGGCGCATCACCGCCGGCCTAGACATAGTGGAGGCACCTGACCGCAACCCCCCAGATCCGAAGATCCGAGAGTTCCTGGACGCGGATCGGCGGGTATTTGGGGTTGTCCGCCTGCAGGATCACGCCGGCCCTGGTGATCCGCAGCCGTTTGATGGTCAATTCGCCGTCGAGGATCGCCACCACCACGGACCCGTCCCTGGGTTCCAATGCCTTGTTCACGATGAGTTCGTCGCCGTCGCTGATGCCGCCCGGCTCCATGGAGTCCCCGCACACCCGAACGATGAAGGTGCTGGTCTTGTCCTTGATCAGGTGCTCGTTCAGGTCGAGTTCGGAGGAAAAATAGTCCTGGCTCGGAGAGGGGTAGCCCGCCGGGACGGCTACCGGTGCCACCGGGACATGCCCCGGAGGCGCCCCCGCATCTATCATGCGAGGGTCCAAAGCACGACTCATGACACACCTTTATTCGAAAATATGTTCGAATAAAGTCTAGTCGCTCATACTGACATTTCACCTTCCTCGCTGCGGAAGGGATCGACACGGAACCTCATGGTGCCTTCAAGCGCGGGACGAATCCGGCCACAACGAGTAGGCCAGCCCGCACCAATAAGATGACTCCGTGAAGAGAAGCCCGCCCGGTTTTCCCGGGCGGGGCTCCTTTATGCGGTTAAAGAAGAACACCCCATACTGCGATCAAGATCGCCACAGACATGGGGAACAGATTTACCGCCAAGTGGAGCACTACCGCGGGGGTAGCGCCGTGCATGATGCCCCAGGCGCAGATTGCAAACGCCAGGCGGATCAGGTTCACCACGAGGTTGGGCAAGGCCCATCGGCGTTGTGAGCACTCGCATTGCTTGGTCATGGCGTTTTTCCTTTCAAAAAAACGTCGTAACCGTTACCCGGATGCTTGCGCTTCCGGGCTTCGCAGGAAGTAGGCTTTAGGTGTAGGTACACCCCTGGACGGTCTCCCTGAACGGTTTTGTTTGGTTATGGCTGCTCCTTTGGGATGTCGAGGCCTCCGTTCCAGCGGAGGCCTCACTCTTTTAAGAACCAGCTAGGGCCAGGTGGTTTCCTGACCTATAAAAAAACCTTAGCCCTCAAAAGCGTCGGGAAACCTGTGACATCCGGAATGCGGACCAGTTTGTGATCTTTCCCTAGGGAACCGGTGTGAGGTTGTCCCTGACGTTGGTGCCGGCAATCGCATCCCGTCGTGCCGCCCGCCGCAGTTTCTTGTCCGAAACCGCACGCTCCCCTATGGCTCCCGGTGTCCAGGCATTCCGGTCCTCTTCGCTGAACTCGGTCTTGGACGGACGCTTCTTGACGGAAATCCCGGTCACGCCGTCGGCGAGGCGGCGGGTCTCCAAGAGGAAGCCGGTGTGGGCCACCACGCGGTGGTCGGGACGGACTGCCAAGCCTTCAGAGGTTGCCATCCACGTACCATAGACTCCCAGATCGCTTCGGCGGTACGGAAGAGCTGGGTCACCGTGGCCACATGATTGATCCACGCGCCGCCGGGGGCCAGGGCCGTCGCCATTGCATCGAGGCATTCCCAGGGAGCGAGCATGTCGATCACCACGCGGTCCACGGATCCTGGTTCTTCGCTGCGGACTACTTCCTCCCGGAAGTCGCCCAGCGAGATCTTCCAGCGGGGCGCGGACCGCCGAAGATGGTTTCCACGTTGTGGTTCAGGAAGCCGCCGTGTAGGGCCTAACCGACGCGCGGACCCACCCTAGAAACAGCCGGGATAAGACGATCGGGCACGGGCCAGATCAGAGCCACGGATCGTCCCGTCTTGCCAGAAATTGACCATCGCGTCTGCGCATGCCGCACTGCTGGCGCCAGAATAGCATTCATCGAAGTAATAGCCGGTCTTCACCATCCCGCCGACCGCTGAGCAGGCGCGTTGTTCGCCCGGGAGCCTAGCGGATCTTTCTGCCGCCGCCGATGCCCAAACCCCCTCCTGTCCGTCCACGAAGGCTTTCGCAAGGCTCGGGTCCACGGTCGGTTCCGGCGGGACGACGGGGGCCTGTCTCGCCGATGGGGCCGCTGGCGTGTAGTTCGGTGAGGCTGATCTCTCAGGCTGCGACGGCGTTCCGGCGTTAGAACATCCCACCATAGCTATCCCAAGTGCCAGCGCGGCCGCCCCAATCAAGATGCTACGCATTCCCTCGCCCCAATCTCTCTTCCTTTGCGAGGATCGTATACCACAGCCCCGACACAGCGGAACGACGAGAAGGCCGGCGGGACTGCTTCTCGGACACCCGCG
Organism: Arthrobacter sp. SRS-W-1-2016; assembly: GCF_002009585.1. Lineage (NCBI taxonomy): Bacteria > Bacillati > Actinomycetota > Actinomycetes > Micrococcales > Micrococcaceae > Arthrobacter > Arthrobacter sp. SRS-W-1-2016. The sequence goes on from NZ_MTPV01000029.1 coordinate 9,268, forward strand.
GGACCGCGGACTTCTCGGCGTACAGCGGCCAAGAGCGCATGCAACGGAGGACGGTAGAAGCATGATGAATTTCAGTGTCTACGCGAAGCGGCGAGGATCCATGGACTTCGGACTTTCCTCGCCGATGACTTCGATGATGGACGCGGTGCCGTCGCGTCCAATGAAGCACTGCTAGCTTGGTTGTTCTGCCTTGCGGCGGGCCGCCCGCTGGCGTTTGTCCATGTCGAACATGGCTCGGATCTTCGCCAGGGCGGTGACCTTGGCGGGGGAGTCGTCGACGTCAAGCCGGGCCGCCCGCTCGGCTTGGCGTTCCAATATTCGGCGGCGATTAGCCTCCTGCTCGCGACGGAGGGCTGCTGCGCGAGCGGCCGCCTGCTGATCGCGGGAGCGCAGCGGCTCGCCGGCTTCGGTGCGCCAGGTGTTGAGGCGGTGTCTTAGCCAGCCGCGCATTCGCCAGGGATTTTTCGTGTCGGGTGCGCCGCTGTGTGGCCACAGTGTGCCGTCGGGCCGCCAGTCAAGGGCATGCAGGACGTCAGCGACGGTCCAGCCGGCGAGGAAGAAATCCCGGCACGAGCTGGCGACGTCTTTGGGCGTCATGCAACGTAAGGGAAAGCTCCGGTATCGAATTTCGGATGCGGCGGCGACACGCTGTATCTGGCGTTTTGTCGTCCGGTGTAAGGGCCAGAGGAGTTCTGGACGCCACGGCACCTGGGCGGCAGGTGCGCCGCTTGCGGCGCCTTTGGGAATGAGTCGGGGCGTAGCCACGTCGGTGTGAGAGTTTTTTTCTTGCGCGCGCGTATGGGTTAACTTCTTTTCTTTAAGGTGAGAACCGCCTAGGGCGGGAGGGGTGCCAACTTTGTTCACAAGTGCCAGCGGCGACGGCGTGCAGAGTACATAGACGGCTGCTTCGTTAATGCGTTCGCCGTCCGGGCCTGCGGCAGCGTATTTTGCCTGCCGTCCGGACGCTACCCGGCCGATAAGGCCCCAGGCTGCTAGGAGGCGCAGAACGCGCGCCACGGTTGTCCTGGACGTTCCTGTCGCCTGGATGAGGGCTTCCCAGCCCGGGCGGGACGTCATGCTCTCGTAGTCGGCACGCTCGATCAGGGCGCGTAGAACGGCCATGATCGTGGCCTGGCCATTGCGGTTGCACACAGCGAATTTCTCATGACTTCGCAGGGCCGACATGGTCTGGCGTCCGTGTGCAGCGCGAACGCTGCCTTTCGGAACGGCCGCAAGGACGATATCGGTGGCTGTCTCGCGGGCGCGGTTGACACGCCTCACCCGGATAGGTGCGGTAAGGCTGGCCGAAATTGGCTCGGCATGTAAACTTAGGGGCAAGCGGATGCTCCTCGAAAAGGGTGCGGAAGCGGGAGCCCTTCACCTCGGCCGGCAAGCATGAGGGTGAAGAGCTTGAATAACTTGATACGAAGGCCCGCCTAGGCGGGCCTTCTCCATTTAAGAAGCTTGTGGGATCGGCAAAGCCTCCTGGTTGCTGATCTTGTCCAGCTGGACGTGGCTAAGGTGTTTGGTCACGAGTTGAGCGACGTAGTCACTGACTGTCATGCCCCGGGCTTCGGCGACTGCTGCCAACTTATCGGCGTCTGCGACGGGCATGCGGGTACCAACAAGTCGGCGTTCGCCTTTGCTGCGGCGTCCGCCTCCACGATTTCCTGTAGCTGCCATAGCCTCATTCAAGCGGTAACAGTTTCCGTTAAGCGGGAGCATCTGCGGTGTGTCGCCTAGAAACCCTTGGCGACGGCGGCCGCAGCGGCAAGCCACGCACGCTGGGTGGCTTGTTGGAGGGCTTCATAGCGGATCGGTCCATTCACCAGGGCGGGGTCATAGGGGATGCGGACGACGGCGCGTACGTGCGGGGCGAATCCGTCAGCGATCCTGCGGGCTTCGTCCTTGGCGCGCTTGAGCGCGTCGCCGTTCATGCTGCGTTTGGCGTCGGTGGATTCGGAGACGACCACGACGGCGTTGCGGGCCAGCTCGGCATCGTGCCCGCCGCGGGATTCGAGCGTCTGGAGAGTCAGTCGCGCGGCCTCGGCGCGGTCTTCAATGGCTGTCACGGGAACCACGAGCTGGTTGGTGTGGGTGATCATCTGTCGCCAGTTCGCGGAGCGTGCCGTGTTGCCGGAATCCATGACAATCAGCCGGTAGTAGCGGGTGAGCACTTGGTGGGCGATGTCCACTTCCTCAGCGGTCACTTCGTGGTCGCCCTCGTCGTTCTCGTCCGAGCGCAGGACGTCGAACTTGTCCGAGGTCTGGTGATGGACGAACCGGGCGATCTCGGCTGCGTTCGTGCTGGGGGATAGCAGCGTCTGGGATGAGTCGATGAGGTCAAGGACGCTGTTGTCGTGGCTGCCCTGCTCGGTCCGCCAGCCGAGTGTCCCCTGGCTCTCGTTGTTGTCCCAGGCGACGGTTGCGGCGCCGCTGTAGCGGGCCAGAATCGCGCTGAGCATGACGACAGTGGGCGTCTTGTTCGCCCCGCCCTTGCGGTTGACGACGGCCACGGTGCGCGGCCCGGGCCAGTGCTGGCTCACCGTGCGAATGTCCTCGCGCTCAGCCAGCTCCTCGGGGGAGGGTTCCATCCGGAAGCCCAGGCGGGTGAGAGCGCCGCGCCAGCCGCGCGTTGCCGGCTCCAGCACGGGCGCGCTGACCAGGAACGATGTCTCTTTGAGGCTTCGGCGCGTGACAGGCTCCGGGACGGCTTCTTCGGCCGTTGGCGCGGGTTCCTGGACGCGGGACACTGCAGCTCCGAACGTGACCGGCGCTGCCGGGGCAGCGACTTCCTCGGCCGCCGGTGGTGCCGGAGCCTGGACGGGCCCTGGGTCAGACACAGCCGGCTCTGGGTTCTTCTGGCGCCGGGGGCTGGGTTTGGCTTGGGAGGCTTCGCTGACGAGGCCCTCGGGGGAGACCACGATGAGGCCCTGGCCGTCCGGGTCAGTAGTGCTCACCTTGACGGGCCGGCCGAGCTGGGCGGCGGTGTCGGTGATGAGGCGCAGCGCCTCGCGGAGGACGGCGGCCTCGTCGTCGGCCTGGATCGCGTGGGAGGTGCCGTTGATCGTAACCTCACCGGTTCCGTTGGCGCGCAGAACGGCGTCGATCTTGGGGAAGTCGAGTGCTTGGGTTTCCATCATCTGTCCTTACTTGCTGCCGTTCGGGGGTGTGAAGCGATTGACCAGCCAGGGCTTGTCGGCCGCGCTGCGGAGCAGCTGCACGTCGTAGTCGCCGGCATCGGTCGGGAAAGCTACATGACAGCCGAAGCCGTTGCTTTCATCGATCTTCAACTGGCCTGGGCCGGTGATCTTCTTGACCGGGATGTTGGCCGGATCAACGTACTGATAGTCGGCAACGGCTTGGGCGGTCAGGAGCTGGCCCAGCTCCTGGATCCACACTTTGTCTGAAACCGTGGGCCTCGCGTACAGAGTCATGGCCTTGGTTGCGGTATCCAGCGCTGCCTTCCTGCTCGGCTCATCCCAGGCGATGCCCAAGGTAGCCGGGGCGGTGCCGCCGGGGGCCTGGGACTTGCCGCCTGCGCTGAGCGAGGGTGGCGCAGATACTGCCGGGGAAGTAAATACCTCCTGGTTTTCCGGGCCTCCTCCTGTGTTTGTCATAGGCGCGCAGGCCGTGCACACGAGCACGGCGGCAAGGGCTGTCAGGGTGCGTTTCATGTTTCCTCCGGTTACTGGCTGCCAGGCAGGTACAGGAAGGCACTGGGTGTGCCGCTCTGGACCGTGCGCGTGTAGTAGGTGTGGTCGTTCGGGGCCGGGTTGCCGTTGTAGCCCTCTTCCAGATAACTGCCGTCGCCGTTGACGGCCTTGACGATTCCGACGTGGCCGTAGGTGCCGTCTGCGCCGCCCGTGCCTGGCGAGTACCAGACGACTGCGCCGACGCGCGGTGTCTTGCCGGTAGGCCAGCCCTTGGCGTCCCAGCCGTCCTTCCAGGTGAGAGCTGAGCCGAGCACGCCGCCGTCAGGCCGGAAGGTGCTGTTGAGTTCCTTGTAGGGGGCGCTTTTGCTGCCCAGTTGCTGATTGACGCGCCAGAGGGCGAAGTCGACGCATTCGCGGTTGTACATGCCCAAGGGAGAGGGCTCGTAGATCGTGGCCGTTCGCCACGGCAGGTCATCGCCCTTGCCGGATTCGCCGGGGATGCCACAGGAGCTTTCGCCGCCGGCGTCAGTGGTCTTGACGTCGCCCAGCGCGGCCACGACTTCCACAGCCGCCGGCCAGTAGGTCTGGTAGTGGTAGGGGTCGGCATTGCGTTGGACCCTGTGCGCGGCCATGGTCGGTTCGAGCTGCTCCCAGCCGCTGACCTTCTGCAAGGCCTTGAAGAAGTTCGTTGCGGAGATGGTGGGGTTCATACGGTCGGGGTAGGACCCCCACGCGCCGTTGTCCCGCTGCTGGAACAGGCCTCGGGAGTCGGGGCCTGGGCCATCGCCGTGGTCCAACACGCGCAGGCCGGACTCACCCATGGCCGTCATGACGCCGATGGTCTGGCCTCTGGCGGACAGTCCCAGCGCCTTCCCGGCGTTGATGACCAGGGCGGCGTTCTTCAGCTGCTCGCTCTGGTAGCCGGCCACGGGCACCTTGGGAAGCTTGGAGGCGTCAACGCTGACGCTGCCGCCGGCAGGCGCGCAAATGTCGGCGGCGCTTTGGGAGCCGCCACCGAAAAGGATGATCGAGAGCACCAAAACGACAGGGGCGACAAATGCCCCCACCACCAGCAATGGTGCGCCCTTGATTGGCTGCAAAATGTGTCCCCCTCACATTTGTCGGGCTTAGCCCGGCTCGTCGGTCAGCTCCGGCTCTTCGTGTGGCTCGGGAGTGTGCCCCGCACGAAGTGAGTTCCGGTTCTCCCAGACCCAATCCGCGACTTCATCGCGTGAAATCAGCCACGTCTTGTCCAGCTGGTAGGCCGGGATGATCCCAGCCTGGAGCCACTTGTAGGTCGTCTGCTTTGACTGGTTCAGTGCCTCAGAGAGCTGTGTGACTGTCAATCGCTCGGGAAATCCGCTAAACAGAGCGTCGACGTACTTTCGGTCCATCAGCGCGTCTCCCCACCACATGTGAAGATAATACAGCATGATTGCGTATTATTGCGTATGATCGAATACATTCGGTGCCCTTCGGAGACGGTGGCTATGGATACGATCATTGCGGACATAACAGGGGGATGTTAAATGTCGATCTCAAGAAACAGGTGGGTGGCCTTCGGCGCTGCAGCCGTGGAGGACACGATTTCCGCCGTCGAAGCGCCTCCCGTCTTGGTGCCTACCGGGGCTACGAGGCCTCAGCTCAGCGTCCCGCAGCCCGACCACGCCGACCGGCTTCCTCGATGGAACGTCTCGGGGATCACCCCGGACTACTGGTGGCTCGGCGTCCACGGAGGCGCGGGCGAAACGTCGCTCGCACGCTTGGACAAGCGCACGAGAGCTGCTGAGCATCATTGGCCGCTGACCGCCTCTGGATCCACTGTCGTCCTCGCTGCCCGGTCCAACGTGTCGGGCCTGCGCGCCGCGCAGCTGGCCGCCACCGAATGGGCCTCGGGCACGGTTCCAGGAATTCGCGTCGCCGGCCTAGTAGTCCTGGCCGACGCTCCTGGTCGGCTCCCGAGGGAGATCCGCGAGTTTGCCCGTGTCGTCGGCGGGGGAGTGCCCCTCCTGTGGCACATCCCCTGGATTGAGTCGTGGCGCTTCGGCCACGATGTGCCACCCGAGGAACTTCCAAAGGAAGCCCGCGCCGTGCTTGACCAGGTGCGTATCGCAGCATCCCCCACAGCCTCACTCCCGACCAACTAGAAAGAGGAAAACCAAATGTTGCTCTCCAAGGCCATGGAATGGTCCAGCTTCGTCATCACCGAGATCCCGAACCCGGGAACCGGCACAGCGCCTCCCGGCTCCCAAGGTCTTCTCACAATCCTCAAGTGGGTCGCCTGGATCGTCTTCGGTCTGGCCGTCGCAGGCATCCTGATCACCGCTGGAACGATGATGATCAACAACCGTCGCGGCGAGGGTGGCGAGCATGCCGGTCGCCTTGCCTGGGTTCTGGGCGGCTGCATTCTCGCAGCCTCCGCTGGCGGCATCGTCGGTGCCTTGGTCTAAGAAGGGGCGAGCCATGACAGAACCGACCGTGAACGAAGACCAGAATCCGCTGACCAAACCTAAGTTCATCATCTCGGCCGTTGTCGTGGCGATCATCGTCGCGCTTGGCATCATCCTCGCCCTCGTGCCAAATGGCAACGGAACCACGGCGCCCGAACCAAGCACTGCCGCAGCGAGCACCAGCAGCACGCAGCCCTCGGCCACTGAGGCTGCCAGCGTGTGCGGCCTACCGGCCGATGACCAGGCCAAACCGGCCACCGCACCGGCCGACACGAAGTGGGAACTGGTCGGAAAGATTGCTGCACCTACGTCGCCCAAGCAGTTCGGCCCAGGAAAGACGGAATCGAACGGCCTTCGGTCGTGCTTTGCGCATTCTCCGATGGGGGCCTTGTACGCAGCTGTAAACGTGGCTGCGCTCTCGGGATCGGGCAAAGCGAACCTGGTCTACGAACAGCTTGCTGTTCCGGGACCGGAACGTGACGCTGTGTTGAAGTCGTCGCCCAGCGCCGCCCCACAATCTGTTCCTGCTCAGCTCGTGGGATTCACGGTTCGCTCCTACGACTCGGAGCGCACAGTCATTGATCTTGCCTTCAAGGGATCAAACGGAGCGTTCGTGTCCATCCCAGTTCCGTTGCAGTGGTTCGGCGGGGATTGGAAGATCGTCGTTCCTGCCACCGGGGACACCGGTGCGCGGCAGATCGCGGACCTGAGCGGCTACATCGAGTGGGCCGGTGTGTAATGGCTGACTGCTCAGGATGGAACGCATTCAATCCTCTATGCCATGCGGGGGCGGCAATCGAGGATGTCGCGAACGATGCGGTCAAGAACATGGCCAAGGCGATTGCTGACGCCGTGGGACAGACCGTTAAGACACTCGGGACGTTCTGGGTGAACGTCGGCACTCCGAACCTGACGACTGCGCCAGGCGGGAGCACCGCGAGTGATCCCGTGCTGTTCCTGCAGAACAGCCTCTACTTCTGGACAGCGGCTCTTGCCGTGCTGTCTGTGCTCGTGGGAGCAGCCAAGATGATCATTGAGCGCAGGGGCGCGCCCCTGCGGGATCTGGCGCGTTCTCTCGCAACGCTGGTCGTCGTCTCCGGTGCCGGCGTTGCCGCGGTCGGACTCCTGACTGTGGCTGCTGATCAGTTTTCCGCGTGGATCATCAACAACTCCACGAACGGAACATCGTTCAACGACAACATCACGACCATGCTGCAGCTCTCGGCCACCAGCCCAGTCGGGGCGATCATGATCATCCTCTTGGGACTGATTGCGATTCTCGCTTCGGTTCTCCAGATCGTGCTCATGATCGTCCGCGGCGGCCTGCTCGTCGTCCTGACGGGAATCTTCCCCACAGCCGCAGCGTTTACGAACACTGAGGCTGGCAAGGGCTGGTTCCAGAAGTGCACGGCCTGGCTCATCGCATTCATCCTTTACAAGCCGGCTGCCGCCATTATCTACGCGACGGCCTTCCGGCTTACCGGCACCAAAATCTTCGGAAACGGTGGCGACGGCAAGGACTTCGGCTCTGCACTCTTGACAACGGTCACGGGGCTGGCGCTGATGGTCATTGCCCTGTTCGCGATGCCGGCACTCATGCGGTTCGTGACGCCCATGGTCGGAGCGGTCGCTGGCGGGGGCGGTGGACTGGCGGCAGGCGCTGTCGGCGGCCTGGCTTCGGGCGCTATCAGCATGGGCAGCGCTGGCAGGGGCGGCGGCGGATCGACCAGCACGACCCCGAGCAGCACATCGAATCAGTCGCCTGGATCTCAGGGGCCTTCGGGGACCGGGAGCCAGGGCACAGCCGGTACGTCCGGTACGGCAGGGAAGACGGGCGGCCAGGGATCCGCAGCAACCGCGCCTGCCGCGACAGGTGCAAAGGCAGGAACCGGAGCACCGGCCACGGCCGGAGGCAGTGGAGCCGCAGCTGGTGGTGCAGCGGCTGCCGGCCCGGTCGGCGTCGGCGTCCTTGCAGCACAAAAGGGCCTTGAGGCCGGCCAGGCAGCCGCCGGGGCAGTCAAGAACATGAGCGAAGAATCAACGGGGGGTGCCTGACATGGCTGCTATCGAGAACACGTACCGGGAACCGACCTATGGCAACTGGCGGCGGCCACGCAAGGCGGGCATCGGCACCCTGGGCGGTCTTGCAACAGCAGGGCTGTTCATCGGCCTGATCGCCACCGTGATCTGCTTCTTCGTCGGCGGCTGGATCGCCGGCCTGGTCGCTCTGCTCATTCTCGGGCTGGCGCTGGCCGTCGTCTCGGTGACGGACAAGCACAACAAGTCGGTGGGCGAACGGGTCTTCGCTCGGCTGGCCTTCCGCGCGGCACGGCGCAAACGCGCGAACATCTACCGCTCCGGCCCGCTGGGGCTGACTCCCTGGGGTGAGTACCAGCTGCCCGGGATCTCTGCCGGCTCGAAACTCTACGAGTTCGCGGACTCCTATGGCCGGCCGTTCGCGTTGATCCACCTTCCGTCCACAGCTCACTACACGGTCGTTTTCGGCACGCAGCCTGACGGTGCGTCCCTAGTCGATCCCGAGCAGGTCGACGCCTGGGTGGCCAACTGGGGCGGCTGGCTGGCGTCCCTGGGCAATGAGCCGGCCGTCGTGGCAGCATCGGTCACGGTCGAAACGGCGCCGGACTCGGGGGCGCGGCTGCGCCGGGAAGTCGAGTCGAACATCCACGAGGATGCCCCGGCTATTGCGAAGGCCATGCTCCGGGAAGCCCTTCAGACGTATCCCCAGGGGTCGGCCACGATCCGCGCATGGGTGGCGTTGACGTTCAGCGCCGCCGCCAGGGCCGGCGGCAAGCGCCGCATCGCCGAAGAGATCTCCCGCGATCTGGCCTCCCGCCTTCCCGGGCTGACAGAACGGCTGGAATCCACCGGCGCCGGTGCGTGTGCGCCGCTGAACGCTCAGGAGCTGTGCGAAGTCGTGCGGGTCGCCTACGATCCTGCCGCCGCGCGCCTTATTGACGAAGCCCACTACCAGGGCACGCCCGTCGACCTGACCTGGGGCGAAGTCGGACCCTCAGCGCATCAGGCCAGCTGGGACGCATACCGCCACGATTCCGGGCACTCGGTGTCCTGGACGATGACCGGAGCGCCCCGCGGCCACGTGCTGGCGTCGGTGCTCGCCCGCCTCGTGGCCCCGCACGGGGAGATCGACCGCAAACGCGTCACGCTTCTGTACCGGCCCATCGAGTCGGGCCGCGCGGCTTCCATTGTGGAGTCGGACCAGACCAACGCCCTGACCCGGGCCTCCTCGACCAACCGGCCCACGGCGCGCGCTTTGGTGGACGCCCGCGCAGCGCAGGCCACTGCAGCGGAAGAGGCCAAAGGGGCGGGCTTGGTGAACTTCGGCATGGTCGTGACGGCCACGGTGCTTTCCTCGGTTGCCCTGGATGACGCTGTGGCCGTGGTGGAGGGCAACCTCGGCCCGTCGGCCCGTCTCTTGCTGCGGCGGGCATATGGCTCCCAGGATTCGGCTTTTGCTGCCTCCCTGCCGCTCGGTCTGGTCTTGCCCAAGCACTTGAAGGTGCCTGAAGAGATCCGTGAGGCCATGTGATGTTTGGCAGCAAGATCAAGCACAAGCGCACCCCGGCCGGCACGCGTACGTTGCCGGGCGCCGTCGTCCGCAGGCCAGGTCTTCGGGGCTGGCGCGGGCGTGGGCAGGGAGAAGCCGTCTATGTCACGGCCGCAGATGAGTGGCGCGGAACCTCCGTTCAGGTCTGCGGCCTGTGGCCCTTTGTGGGTGGGAGTGGCACGCCGATCGTGGGCGTGCCGATCGGCGTTCACACCGACACCGGAGCGCCCTTTGGGGGAGATCCGATCAGCTGGTTCATGCACGGGATGATCAACAACCCGTCGATGTTCGTTCTCGGGCTGCCGCATTACGGCAAGTCCACGCTGGTCCGGCATATCGTGCTGGGTCTCGCCGGGCGGGGGATCAATCCTTTGATCCTGGGCGACTTGAAGCCCGACTACGTTGACCTCATCCGCGCCCTGGGAGGGCAGGTCATCAGCCTGGGGCCCGGTCGTGGCCATCTCAACGTCCTGGACCCGGGGGAAGCCACGGGCGCGGCTGTCCGGCTGCTCGCTTCGGCCGAAGAGCACCGGGCCAAGGCGAACCGTGTCACGGACCAGGAGACGGCCACGCCTCTGCTCGCCGCCGCGGCGAAGGCGGAGAAGCTGGCCGAACAGCTCATGGCGGACTCTCACAACCGGCGCCTGAACATGATCACGGCACTAATCACTATTGTGCGGAACGCCAAGCCCAGTGCACACGAGGAATCGCTGATCGACCGGGCGCTGCACATCCTGGACGAGCGTCTGGACCGGGTGCCCCTGATCGGGGATCTGATCGAGGTCATCAAGGACGCGCCCGACGAGCTGCGGGCGATTGCCCTGGACCGTGGCGACATGTCCCGCTACCTGGACGCAACGGACCAGTTGCGCCAGTCTCTCTACTCGCTCGACGGTTCGGGCCGGTTCTCAGACATGTTCTCCAAGCCCACTGATCAGCCGATGGATCTCACCAAGCCGGTCGCCTTCGACCTCTCGGGGATCTCCGACACGCAGCGGGACATTCAGGCGGCCTGCCTGCTGGCCTGCTGGTCCACCGGGTTCGCCACCGTCCAGGTCGCCCACACCCTCGCTGACGCCGGCCTGGAACCGCGTCGCAATTACTTCGTCGTCATGGACGAACTGTGGCGGGCGCTGCGCTCGGGCGAGGGCATGGTGGACCGCGTCGACTCTCTGACTCGCCTCAACCGCACCGAAGGTGTTGGCCAGGCCATGATCACCCACACCATGAGTGACCTAGAGGCCCTGCCCACCGAGTCCGAGCGGATGAAGGCCCGCGGCTTCGTGGAACGCTCCGGCATGGTCGTCTGCGGGGCGCTCCCCGGGGCCGAGATGGAGAAGCTGAACAAGGCGGTCACGCTCTCCCGGGCCGAGCAGGCCCGTCTCATCTCCTGGGCTGATCCGGGGTCGTGGACCGACGTCGGCGGCTCCCGCAAAAGGGTCCGTCCGGGCCTGGGGAAGTTCCTCTTCAAGGTCGGCGGCCGCCCGGGTGTCCCGGTCGCGCTCAAGCTGACGAGCGTAGAGGAATCGCTGCACGACACGAACAAGCGCTGGCACGACGAAGGGGAAAGCTGATGGGTGCCCCAAACAGCGGCAAACGTTCCCGGCTCGACGGCGAGACGATCCTGCTCTGGATCTTCATCGCCGCCGTGGTCCTGGGGGTCGGCTCCGTGACCGGAGCCGTTCACCTGGGGTCGCTGCTGGCCGGCGACGGCCAGAAGCTGCCGGCCAACCCGTTCGAACTGGTCATCGGCCTGTTCACGCACAAAGTCACCTGGCCGGCGGCCGCCACGTGGGTGCTGATCGGCTTCGGCGTCGTGATCGTGGCCCTGGCCGTCCTCATCGTACGGTCCGTGCTGCGCCGCCGTTCCAAGCGATCCCGCGTGGACGTCGCAGCCCGGCACATGGCCAAGGGCCGGGATCTGCGGGCGCTCAGCCTGCGCGGGGCGACGGCGACCGCCGAGCGCCTGGGCGTGAAAGGCTCACCCGGTGTCCCTGTCGGCAAAACGGTGTTGGGTGGTCAGATGGTCTACGGCTCCTGGGAAGACATGCACATCGACATCTGGGGGCCACGGACGGGCAAGACGACGTCCCGGGCAATCCCGGCGATTCTCGCCGCCCCGGGCGCTGCACTGGTGACCTCGAACAAGCGTGACATCGTTGACGGCACGCGCGACGTCCGCGCAGCTGAGGGGCCGGTGTGGGTCTTCGATCCGCAGGCGGTCGCGCTCGAGGAACCTTCTTGGTGGTGGAACCCCCTGTCTTACGTCACGGACGAAGTGCGGGCCGCACGCCTGGCTGACCACTTCGCCGCCGGCTCCCGTGGCCCCGACGCCAAGACAGATGCCTACTTCGATCCTGCCGGACAGGATCTCCTTGCCGGCCTCCTGCTCGCGGCCGCCCTCGACGGCCGGCCGATCACGCAGGTCCACACCTGGCTGACGCGCCCGGCGGACGACGAGGCAGTGGACATTCTCAAGGCCCACGGCTACATCCAGACCTCCAACGCGGTCGGCGGCGTCATCAACGCCCCCGAGAAGCAGCGCGGCGGCGTCTACGGCACGGCCCTGCAAATGGCGTCCTGCCTCACCAACCGGCAAGTGGCCCGATGGGTGACACCGCAGGGCGAAGAAGACAGCCGGCCGCAGTTCGACCCGGCCGCGTTCGTCCGGTCCAAGGGGACGCTGTACAGCCTCTCCAAGGAAGGCAAAGGCACCGCCGGCCCGCTGGTAACGGCGCTGACCGTGGCCACGGTCGAAGCAGCCGAAGAGCTGGCCGTTTACTCACCTGGCGGCCGGCTGGCTACGCCCATGATCGGCGTCCTGGATGAAGCGGCAAACGTCTGCCGCTGGCGCGAGCTGCCGAACCTCTACAGCCACTACGGTTCCCGGGGCATCGTCCTGATGACCATCCTCCAGTCCTGGTCCCAGGGCGTGGAGGTTTGGGGCCGTGACGGGATGCGCAAGCTCTGGTCGGCCGCGAACATCAAGGTCTACGGCGGCGGCGTGGCCGAAGCCGAGTTCCTGAACGAGCTCGCGCAGCTGGTCGGGGAGTACCGATACTCCAACATGACCAAGAGCCGGTCACGGCAGGGCACTTCCTACAGCCACGACGACGACCGGAAGGAACGCACCCTCGACGTTTCGGACCTGGCCTCGTTCCCTCGGGGCCGCGCCATCATGTTCGCCTCCGGCGCCCCCGCTGCACTGCTGGAAACGGTGCCATGGATGAGCGGCCCGCACGCAGAAGCAGTGCGGGCCTCAATCGGCGCACATGACGCGGCCAACCGGCCGACAGCTGCTGCCGGTAACCGGTGGATCACGGCAGGGGCCACCGACGACTAAGGCCCGCGAAATAAAGAAGCAGGACTGAGGACAACTCTCAGCCGCAAGTAGAAGGGACGAACCGGAATGTGCGAAGAACTGAACGAAGAGCTGGCCACACGCATGTGCGCCGCCTACTACAAAGGACAGGAAGACCGGGTCACCGTCGGACTAGCCCAACGGGACCACCTTGCCGACCGGAAAACCGACCACCTGGCCGAGGCAGCCTGGGCCCGCGCCCAGGTACAGGCCGGCGACGACTTCTCTGTGATCCTTCACCGCCTCAACGACCGCTCCTATGCCCTGCCCGAAGCCGCCCATACCGATCTGGAATCAGCCGCGTACATTTTGGGCCGCTGGGAAGGCATGGACTCACACGTGGACATGCTCAAACACGACTACGACTACGCCATCGGCTACTACGAGATGCGCAACCCGGAGATCGGCGGCTCACTCGTCAGGCTGGGCTTGGTGAAGGAAAGGATGGCGGAGGAGCCGGTCCACCTCGAGGACACCGTTGGATACCAACGGGCTACCCTCGCCGGCATCGACTTCCAGCGCGAGCAGCTGCGCCGACTCGCAGTCCGCCCACCCCTGACCCCTGAGGCCCAGGCCGCCGTTGCCTTGGGTAGATCGGACCAGCCGAACCGCAGCCCACTGGCCGCAGCCTCCGGCCAGGGAGCCGCGGCCAACGCACAGTTCCGCTTTGCCCAGCGCAGAACTGCCGAACACGGGACCGGCCGATGACTGATGGCCTGGGGGAGTGGGATGACGAACTGGCCGGCTCCGCAGCCGACGCCACAGAACCGGCCGAGGACGACGCGGACGCGCCCGAGCTGTTCTACCCCAACGTCGCCGAATTCGTCAGCGACAAACTGGCCACCACCTACCGCCGGCAGATAAACGTGCAAGGCGGGGTCACCTGGTGCCCCCAGTGGTGGAAGCATGCCGAAGCCATCAGCCGCCTTGAAGCGCTCTGGCGTGCCTGGGAATTCCTGCGCCTGGACGGCAGTACAGGCATGAGCGTGTGGTGGCGCGACCACGCAGACCACCACATGTCCGTGCTGCTCTCAGCCGACGGACCGTTCAAAGGCTGTAGCCCGGACGACGGCCACCGGACCAAGCTGGCGCCTCTGCCCTGTGAAGAACCACCCATAGGGCTCTTTTGATGCGACCAACGACCACTGGTCTCTTGACCGCACCGCCTTCCGCGGTCGTGAATACACGCCCGTCAACAACGTGCAGTGAGCGTACGTATGCGGCCCGGTCACTGAGTGGGATATACGCGACGAATTGATGGCTAATGCACCGGGTCAGAATGTGACGACGACTGAGCCCGGCTTACCTCGAGCGAGGCAACCGGGCTCATCGCAGGGGCTAAGCGCGATCGGTCCTCATACGAGCAACTGTTTGATCATCGAGACGATGTCGTCACGGTTGTATTTGGGCTTGAAGGTGACGTTGAAGTTCTCACCGCTCATGGCGGCGAAGAACTTCTTCGCCGCGTCCATGCGCAATCCCTCGCTTCCACGCAGGTCGGATTCGCGATCAACGTCCTTCGACTCGATGATGAAGTTCACCGAATACCTGCCGTCATCAGTGTTGAGCACGTACATGAAGTCCGGACTCGTCGTGCCGCCAAAGTAGAGCGGAACCTTGATCGACCTGCGGGGTATCTTGCCGTAAACCACGACTTCATCGATGATCGAGTCCCTGATCGTGGCACGCTCTCCGGGCGCGTCGTAGACGAATGCGTCGTAGAGGAACTTTTCCGGCACCGCTGCTCCGGCATCGCGGTAGATACCGACGTTGCCCTGCACGATGCTTTCGAGCGGCTTACCCTCAGCGTCTGTCAACGCCGTCGCTCCGAGCTGACCATCGATTCGGGTGTAGGAGAATCGGTTGATGAATTTCTTCTGCATCCACTCCGTGAACTGCGCCACGAACTCCCCGAGCGTCGCCTTGTTGAAGAACTTTGCAGGCAGGGCTCGCTTGGCGTTGGACTTCACCAGACCGGCATGGATCCGATCAATGGGGAGGTACGTCTGGGTGTAGGCGAGCTTCAACCACTCCCCGTAGTGCATCGTTTCGGTGGCATCGAAAACGGCCTTGGTCTCAGTCCTGGTCTCGAGAGCCGAGTCCTCGCCTATGACGACCATCTCCTGGGTGAACCGCCCCTCTTGCTCGCGGTAGACGCCCGCTTCGAGGATCGAGTCGATGCAGCCATCGATCTCCTCGACAGAGAGGTCGTCCAGCTCGAGGAAGTACTTGGCGTTGACCGACTCCCACAGATCCTTTAGCTCTGCGTACCGGGCGGGGCGGATCCCGACTCGCGTCTTGCGAGAGTCCTTGATCACCTTGCCGGGGAGCAGCACACCCTTGTTGAACCCTGGGTAAGTCTCGTAGAGGTCTCCTTCCCTCCCGGGGACGAGGTTTTTGTCCGAATCGACCAGACCTTTAGTCAGAAGGTCGATGAATAGCTGAGTCTCATCGATTCCGAGTTCAGCCGCGACCTTTGGTAGAAGTTCCTTGACCGTCGCGATATCGGACTTAGCGTCGGCATTGATCTCTGTCACAAGCGAGTCCGCGAAAGACTTCTCGCTGTAGTCGATCAAATAGGTCAGGTAGAACTGCTCGGAGGCCAGCCTGGTTCCCCTCGCGTCGACCGGTAGGCGCAGGCCTCGGCCGACTTCCTGCAGCTTGGAGATATCCGACCCAGAAGAGCGGAGCTTGACGATCTGGAAGACGTTCGGGTTGTCCCAGCCCTCGCGCAACGTCCATTTGGAGAACACGAACCGCATGGTGTTCATGGAGCCGTCAGGGCGGGCGAAGGATAACAGCGTCTGCTTGTCCCGCAGGATCTGATCGACCTCGGACTTGATGTCCTCGTCGGAGCTCGAATTGTCGGCTGAGAAGTAGCCGCCATTGGTGGCCTTCACATCCTCCAAGGACGCCTCAAGATAGGCCACATAGTCCATGGCCGCTTGCGACGAATCGTGCTGTCGAGCCACTATCTCGTTCTTCAACTTGGCGGTCAGCAGCTCCTCGAAACGGGCTCGCAGGTGCCCGTCGTTGCTTTCGCCTCGGTACGAGTCCACGGAGTCGATGAAGAACAGCGTCAGCGTCTTGACCCTCGGCACCCTTCGGAAGTTCTCCCACTCCGTCTCAAAGTGGTTCTCCAGAGCTCGGGACATCATCAGGCCCTGGTACGTGTCCGAGTAGACTCTGGCCGCTATCGTGTCGCCTCTGGCGAGAACTTGCCCATTCGATAGGGTGACCCCGGACTTGATCGATGGGTTGTCAGTCTTGCCGATCGAATCGATCTTGATCCCTGCGAAGTCCCCATCTGCCTCTGCAAGGGACTCTTCAAGGTCAAGCGTCAGGGACTTGCCAGTGTCAATGTTCTGGAAGGTAGCCTGTTTCGGTTTGCTAGCCGACAGGTTTGTCAACCTCAAGCGGGTGGTCTGCCCCCCGGCGTCCTGCGGGTACTGGATTGCGACGCCCTTGACCAGTTGCTCGTTGAACGCTTCGACGGCTCCGAGGCTGAACACCAGGTTGTTGTAGTCGGTTTTACCGCCATTGTCCTGCTTCGGAAAGGTCGCCCCAAACCGGAACACCGCCAGAGGCTGCAACTCGTCGATGACGGCCTGATAGGCCTTATTCTCACGGCGGAACCTGTGCGGCTCGTCGATGATTACGATTGGCCGCGTCTCGCGCAGCGCTTCGTACGGCACACTCGACGACCCCAGCACTGTCTGGTCATAGTTCGCGGCCATCGTCGCTTTCGACAGGAGCATGCCGTCCGTCATCAGCAGTGCCGAGATCCGGCCCTTGGACAACCGGGAACCATGGACGAAGTTCGAGATGGCGCTCGGGAACATCTTCCTACCCTTGGAACGCTTTTGCGGGTCCAAGACGTCCAGCTTGAGGTTTAGTCGCCCGCCGTATGCGTCGGCGAAGTACTTGCCGGCATAGTCCGACCCAACGAAAGCCTTCGTTCCCTCCTTGATGGGAGTCGACGGCACGAGAAGGATGAACTTGGTGAACCCATAGAGTAGGTTCAGCTCGTGCATCAGCTGGGTGTACACCAGCGTTTTTCCGGTGCCTGTCTCCATCTTCGCGTCTACACCAAGGACGCCGTTGTCGACTCGGCCACCCCGCCACAAACGAGGAATCGCCGAAACGCCGTCCACAGCCCCGGACTGAAGCTCAGCGATGTTGTGAGCGATCTGAGGGTCTGCCGCGTCGAATGTCGGATTGGCTTCGAGAAGAGAGCTGTGGTCGAGGTCTACACCGTCGAAGACGTGGGTCAGCGCACGCAGCGCCCGCTGTTGGTGTTCGAGCGTCTGGAGCCTAATCTGCATCGACTAAAACCTCTCGAGCACGGACACAGAGCGCCCGGACTTGAGAACGCTAAGGTTCTTCTTCAGTTCGTGCATCACGGAGAACTCCACTGAGTACCCAAATACAACCACACGCGATACATCTAGTTCGCCGCTCTCTAGCTTGGATACCAGGGCCATGACGTCTTCACTAGTCAGCCCTGGCTCAATGATGTATGCCGAGTCGTCGCACACATCCAGCTCGTAATCAACCAGGCGGACGCTTTCCGAATCGTCCGTCAAGCCATGACCATCCTGAAGCAGCCACGTGGCCAGCACCACGTCGCGACCAGGAGTTTCATTGAGATTGAACTTGGATACATAGTCGCCCGAGAACAGGGCATCGCTTTGGGCCGGATCAAAGGATTGCAACTGGTCCAGCGTCTTACCATTCGGCTCCTCGAGACGGAACAGTCGGAACCCGTAGTCGATCTCAGCGCCGGTCGCTGACTGGATCTTTGCCGCGGCTTTGTGGATTCGATCGCGTCCGATCTCGTCAATGGTCCGGTAGCCCTGCTTCCATCCGGGCTTGCCCTCCGCGATCGCCTCGGGCAGTTGAACTAGCACGTAGCGCCGGCTACCGCCATCAGTCGCGTTCAGTTGCATGGTTGCGTCAGCCGTTGTTGCAGACCCAGAAAAGAAGTCAAAGACGATATCGTCGGGGGACGTGACAAAGTCGAGTAGCTGGGTCAGAAGCTGGCTTGGCTTTGGATTCGTAAAAACCTTGTCGCCAAAGAGATCACCAACCTCAGTTGCACCGGCCCGTCCGTCCAACTCAATCACACTATCGAGTTTGTCTGAGTATTCCCGCGCGTAGACCTTGATTTCGACGATCTTACTCTCGTCTTTACCAAAGAGAATTTTTCCGTCCTCGATAAGCTTACTCATTGAGGCTTCGGGGAACCTGTATCCGAATAGCGGCTGCTTGCAAGGTTTCTGGGTAATCGGATGCAGGATGTCATAGCGATAGCCTTCTCGCCCAGGGTTATGGACGCTCTGGCTTCCTGTATAGACGCCACCAGCGTCTATATATTTATATCGGTCCAGACGGCCAAGTTGCCATTTGTTCTCACGGAACCAAGCGGAATATGCTGCTTGCAGCTTCACCGGCTCGGAGTGCTCTTGATTGAGCTGATCGCCGATAGAAATAAGCGTATCCTTGATCGCGGAAACCTTAGATTTCCACACAGAAGAAACATCTTGGCGCGACTTGCAATAGACGAGCACGTACTCATGTTCAATAGCTACCTGTGTCGGATTGTTATCCGTCGCATTCTTCCAGACAATGTTCCCAAGCCAATTTTCCTCCCCGAATACTTCATCACAAAGTGCGCGAAGGTTAAATTGCTCGTTGTCATCGATGCTTACAAAAAGCACCCCGTCGTCAGCGAGCATTTCCTTCGCTAACTCGAGGCGGGGATACATGAAAGTTAGCCAAGCCGAGTGCGAAGACTTTCCACGCAAGTCAATAATTCGGCTTGCTTCATCTTCGTCCAGACCAATCTTCTCTACCAGTTGCAGCGCATTGAATCCAAAGTCGTCGTTGTAAACGAATCCGTCGGATCCAGTGTTGTACGGCGGATCGATGTAGATGCACTTGGCCTGTCCGCTGTACGAGCCGAGTAGGTGCTTGAGCGCGTCAAGGTTGTCTCCAACAACGTAGAGGTTCTTGGACTCGGCATTGGGGGGCTCAGAGTTATGCTCGAGATCGGGTACCACCACGGTCCCGGTCTTCGTCGAAGTGAGGTATTTGGCGTAAGACTTGCCGAGGAACTTGAGCTCGTAGCCTTCCCTGGTGAGAGTCACTTCACCGGAGCGGAGAGACTCCTGCAGCCGGTCGAACATGAAGCTGCCATTCTTATCGAAGTATTCCGGCAGAGCCGCCCGAATCCGCGCGATCTCGAAGTCGTTCGGGGAAACCGCCTCATTGTGCTCGAGGACGTCTCTGATCAATTGTGTTCTCCTATAAAGTATGTCGCTCAACAGGCCATTGCTGGGCTTGGGCCCCTACTAAACGGCCGACCCGCCAAGGCCTTGAGCCTATCCCAGCACGGGCGAATGCTCAGATCCGAGCTGAACAGATCGCAGGTCAGCATCCAGCCGACTTCTCTGAATGATGCAACACCAAAGGATGGCCAAGGCTCGCTCTGATGAACAGCCTCAACCGCGCCGGCTCAGCGGCTCATGCCCTTCTGCAGGAGCTTTTTCTGGCCATTGGCTCCGCGCGTCTTGCGGGCCTTCGGGCTACGGCCGGGAGCCTTGGCCACGGCCGCGCTGGGCGGGGTGCCCTGGTCCTGGTCGGCGCTGAGCCGCGCCTGAACGGCCTCGCGGTCGGCCAGGCCCTCCAGGCTGGCCGCCAGTTCCTGCCGGCGCTCGGCCGAGTCGTACTTGAGGGCGGCCTCTTCGGCCAACGCCTCGGGCCGCTGGTTCTCTTCGGTCACGTCCTGTTCGCGGTCCCGGTCTTCCCGATCGGCCTCAGCCAGCAACTGCGCAGCCTGGCTGTTCTCGTCACGGCCGGCGCTGCGCTCCTGCTCTGCCTGATCGCGGTCCCGTTCGGCCTTCGCCAGGGCAGCGGCCACCGACGCGTCGTCAGCGCCCAGGTTGTCCACGTCCAGCCCGTAACGCCGCTGCACCTGGTCCCGGATCACCTCGGCCGCGCTGCGCGCCGCCTGGTCGTGGTCCTTCCACGTAGTGGCCGCCTCGTGCACCCTCTCGACGTCGCGGCCGCTGGCCGTGTCCCACCAACGGTTGTCCATTACCGGGGCGAGCTGTGCACGGGCCGCCGCCCGCTCAGCGTCGAACCGGGCCTGCAACTCCCGGGCCTGCTGTTCCTCTGCCGCCTGGGCGCGGCGCAGGGCCTGCTCGCGTGCCCTGGCCGCCTGCTCACCAAGCCGGCCGGCGACAGTCAGCCCGACGCGTGACATGCCCTCGATAGCCTCCTCGATGCCGTCAGATTCACTCATGGTTCCCCCTCCTGGTGTCATATCTCAATGTCCGGGCGGGTGGTCCCGCCTCGGGTGGTTGCGTGGGTGCGTGCCTGTTCGTACTTCGGCGGCAGCACCGAGCCGGAGCGTCCCGGAGTCTGGCCGGCCGCGCTCGTACGCACAGCTTCGGCTGCTTCGTCGTCTACCGCCGGCACTGACACGGGGACGCTCGGCAGCGCGGCTGCCACCTGGCTCAACTGGTTCTTCACCAGGTCACTGATCTGGCGTGCCCTACGCAGGTCGTTTGACGCCTTGTGCATGTCGTGGACGGCCTTCGCCACGTTCAGCAGCTGGCGCAACATGATCGCTTGGGCTGCCGTTCCGGTGCCTCCCATGGTGGCCGCTATGAGGACCAGGGACGCGCCCCGGGCAGACGGTCCGACGCTGCGGACTCGCGGAGCTGGGTAGCGGCGCAGTTGGGCCGTCTTGGACAGCTCGTCGGCCGCCGCGGCCAACGGTCCCGGCGTCGATTCCGTGGCAGTTGACCAGGCGGCGAACGCGCCTGATGTCTCCCGGGCGACGTGCGCCCAGGTCGCGTAGTCGTCCATCGGGACGGCGCGCAAGGTCTCGCGCAGCCGGGCAACCTCGTTGCTGTACTGCTCCCACCTTTGCGGGTCTGGTTCGTGGGCCTCACGGCCGATGTTGACGGGTCGCCGACCGCGTGCGGCTGCTCCCCATTCGGCTACGGCTGCGCCCGCCAGCTCGGGACTGTCGGCCCACGCTCCGCGTAGTCGAGGCAGGGTCAAGTCCTTGGCCAAATGCCCGCCGCCGAACCACACTGGCCGGCTTCCCTTGAGCGGGCGTTCGGCAACAGAGTAGCCCGCCACGACGTCATCACGGCCGGCTGCGTATCGCGGTTTGATCATGGCACCCGTGCGACGGAAGCGACGCACAAACTCGGCTTCGTCCTCCGCCGCAGTGGCGCACGCGCGGACCTTGCGGGCGAGTGAACGGCGTTCCGGTTCGTCCATGCCTCGACGCTCGGCCGCTTCGCGCTCACCAGGGCGCAGTCCGCGCATTGCGTAGACGGGGGATAGCTCTTCCAAGCCGTGCTTCTTCTCAAGGCCCCGGGCCGCGTCCTGGGCACGCTTGTAGTCCAGGTGGCTGCTCCATTTGGTGCCGTCCTCGCGCACCATGGAAGCCGCAATGTGGATGTGGTCATTACCGGCTGTGCTGTGTCCGTGACGGACCGCCACCCATGACACGGGAGCCTTTCCGCTGGCTTCGGTGAACCCCATTTCGTCCATGAACTCATTGGCGATCTCGGCCCACTTGTCGTCGGTAAGGTCGCCTTCCTCCGCACGCAAACTCAGGGAACAATGCCATACGTGGCCGCCCTTGACGTCCACCCCGAGAACGTTCTTCGCTTGGTCGAGTTGGTGCGCAATCGACAGAGCGGCGTCGCGGTTCAGCTGGTCGTCGTTGTGCCAAGCCATGATCGGCGCAGAGCCGGTCACCAGGTGCGGGTCGGTGTGCTCGTTGGACCGCCCGGGGCCAGCCAAGTACACGAGTAGGCCGACCATGCGGTCGCCTTTGGTGATGTTCGGAATCATCAGCCGGCCAACCCGTCAATGGTCTTGTTGACCCGCTCAGCGATGGCGCGAACACGGTTCAGCGAAACCCGCGCTTCCTCCGGGAACTCGTCGGTGGCGTTCGCGTGCCTGGCCAGCTGGTTCACGTTGTTGGACAGCGCGGCAAGGTAGCGCCGGACCGCCATCAGCTCCGAAGCCAGGGCACGACGCTCCGCAAGTGATTCGGCGTTCTCGGCGTACAGCGCACCGCTGACAAGGATCTCCGAGGCGCTGCGCCTCGTCTGCTCCTCCAACATGAACAGTCGCGCACGCTCCTGTTCCGACATGGAGACGCGCACGTACTGGGTCTGCCCGTCGATGTTGGCACGACGGCGACGCCCGAAACGGCGGCTGGAGCTCTGTTCCTCCGCCATGTCGTGCCGCCTTTCCCATGCCCAGCGCAGCGCCCCGGAATCTCCGGGGTCACACGTCAAGTGTGTCGCATCCTCGGCACGAAGTCGAGGATCAGGCCCACTTATGGCACATAAGTGTATAGCTTGCTCCGCGTCAGCGGCTGTGTCTTTCAGCAGTCTGGCAGGCTCAAGATCCGCTCCGCTAAACTGAGTGCCATGTCTACCCGTATTGATGCAGAGAAGATTGAACACGAGTTGCAGCAGCGACTCAACAACCGCATGGACTCCGTGCGTGAATTGGTCAAATCGAGGCAGAAAGTGTCCGACGCGCGCGACGCCCTAGGCGCAGCCGAAGACGAAGACGCCCGTCGCTATCAGGCGGCACTCGCGGCCGGCTGGACCGTCGACGAACTGCGCTCTGCTGGCCTTGGCGAACCGGAGAAGAAGCTGCGCGTTCGCAAGCGCGCAGCACGTAGCACCACTCCGACGCCGAAGGCATCGGAGCAGGGCGAACAGCCGGCGCACCACGGGTAGCCTCTCGCCCACACGTGCACAGCAAAAGCTAAATCCTCCGGGCTTTTCCTGCACACATGATGGACGACAGGAACCAACTGACCGCCTGCACACAACCGCCAGGTAACCACGCGCAGGAAGCTCACCCAATGCAACCGGCGGATGCGCACAGCCTCCTGAGTTCCCCCACCCCGGCCTTTGATTGTCACTGCTCTTGGCCGGCCGTACAAGGGCGCTGAGCGGGGTGTTGGCGGACAGGGTAGTCGTCGAGTTGGCGCACAAGGCGTCGATAGTGTCGCTTCCCCTTACGGACGCCGGCGCTTGGCGTCATCGTCCGACCACCAGGCGCCTGGTCTGATGGACAAAGCTCAGCCGGTGTGAGCGGAATCTATCTGCTTCACGAATTCCAGAGCATCCGCGTTGGTGTATCGACCTTGTTCGTAGCGGGGCTTGTAGTTGTGTGCATATGGATCAGTATTCTTTGGCTGGCCTCGCTTCGGCAGCGGAGAAAGTTCCTGCGTCAGTAGCAAGGGGGACGCTTCCGAGTCGACGAGCCTGCCATCTGGAAAGGCTGGCCCCTCAGGCTCAGAGGGTTCTTGGTTGCAGTGCCCGCGTCCGATGTCCAGACAGAGGTGCTGGACGGCCACCGCGCTTCGTTTTATGGGCAACGGGAGCCAGTCCTCGACGAGGTAGCTCCGCCACGTGACTCCTTGGTCGCGAAGCAGAACATCGCCCTGGAGGCTGTTGCAGAACGGGCAGCACAACGCCAGGTAAGAGCAACCGGCAGCCTTGCTAAATCTGGTTGCCAGGAACATGGGTGCAGGCAAATCCGACTTCTTCAGGACAGGCACCACCCGGTCGACTACGATTCGCTCGATCCTGTCGGTAAGGAAGAACCGGGAGCCGTAATAATGTTTGGCCAGCAGAGTGCCTTTTTGACCGCACCTTGTTTCGACCTGGAGGTCATCCAGGCGCCACGCAGTGATCCACCGGTTGCAGCCCTCGCGCCAACATTTCACCATGGCCGTATCCAGCGAGTAGGCCCGGACGACCGGTTCCATGAAAGACTTCACCCTCTTATTCAGCAAATGCGCGATCGCCTCTGCCGCATCCAATGGGTCGGCCCCGGCGAAGGCCGCCGGCAGGCTGAGGGTCCGCGCACCGGACGCACCACCGATCATCACGGATGGCACAACGCTGGATGCCTCCCTGTTCACCTCTGCGGCCAGCCAGAAGCACTGAACCCCCTCCGCCTCGTAGCGCTTCTGCCTGCGCCGAAACTCGTCGGCGTCCTGACGCGAGAACTGGATTTCCACGGCGTATCGATCATCGTCCCGGGTAACCATGACGTCGGCGATCCACGACCGGTCAGGAGCCGGATATTCGATGACCGCGTCCCAGCCGGCCTCCCGCGCGGCGGCTGCGACCAAGGACTTCATCTCCAGATGGTCGGCCGATTCTCCGCCGGGATGCAGAGTGCAGTGTGCGTCGGCGTGGTGATAGAAGTGTTTGAGTCCGCGTGGGGAAACCCGGGGTTTGCCCGGTTGGCCGCAAGCCATGATCAGCGGTTCTCCGGCCTTCCACCGGCGTCGGAGATCCGCCCATTCCTCGTCGTTCAGGAATGGCGCCTCGATTCGCTCATCGGACAGATAGGCGGCAAGCGGCATGGTTTCCTCCCCGGCGAAATTGGCTCTCGGATTGGACAATACCGTCGGTAGCCGGGCGCGAGGGCCGGACACGTCAATCCACGATTGATCAGCGACACTGACCGGCGTCCTGGACGGCGCACCCGACTACTTTTAATATCCGGCGGGGACGCCGAAATGTTCGGGCGATCCGGTGGCATCAACGATGCGGAGCGGGGTGCTGTGACGGAGTAGGGGCGGCTCCCCCGGCACTCTCACAACGAAGGATTCCAAGAAGAGCGA
The DNA here is from genome assembly GCF_002009585.1 of Arthrobacter sp. SRS-W-1-2016. NCBI lineage: Bacteria > Bacillati > Actinomycetota > Actinomycetes > Micrococcales > Micrococcaceae > Arthrobacter > Arthrobacter sp. SRS-W-1-2016. The sequence continues at coordinate 34,013 of NZ_MTPV01000029.1, forward strand.
TGCGCACTAAGTGTTGGCATCCACGCTCGGCAAGGTGCTGGCCGGCGAAGCTCCTACTCTTCTCGTGCTATCGCGGCTGGGCCGGATCAGGGCTGATCTGTAAGTTTGAACTCTGTGGTCAGTTCGTCGATGGTGAACTGGTTACGCAGCTTGCAGGCGCTGTTCTGGTTGGCGAACATGCCTTGCCGCCACACCGCGTCATCCAGCTGCACGGTTTCGATCCATTGGACAGGGATGATGTATTCGGCGGCATCGGTTCCCGCTTCTGCCTCCGGATGCCGGTATTGGCCGTGCAGCTGCAGCGACCGGAACGACCGCTCGGACCCATCTATCGTCAGGACCGCGTCATCGGCCGGTTTGGCAGCCCCCCGGACAATGCCCACACCGACGTAGCCGTGCTGTGGGACGTGTACAAAAATGCGGGCATCTTCGGGCAGGCCTTTCAGCGTCCGGGAGTACCAGTCGCCACCTCCCGCAGAGATGAATCCGTATGTGCGCGCATCGTCCCAGGATCGCTCTCCGCCATCGATGCCGAAAGCTACGTACCAGTCCCGCCCGTTCCAAGCGGCCCGGGTCGATTTGGTCCGGGCTGCCCCGGAGACGCTTACGGGGGCGGCCTCATCGATCAGCCACGTGCGGGCCAGATAGTCGTGGCCGTTGTCGCTGAAGTACCGGAACATCATGACGTTGATCGGCACAGCATGGGAATTGTTCAAGTAGGCGACGATTCGTTCGGTGCCGGGGTCCAGGTCGCTGGCGACGATGGTCATGACGTGTCCTGAGTTCAGCTCGTCGGGGACAGGTGCCCCGTCGAACCGCAGGGCGAAGGCCTCGTCTAGGCTGCTGCCGGGGTTGCCCGCGGCGAAAATGTTCCGGACGTCCTCGTTGCCCAGTTCCTGAACCCAGGAGGCATAGTCCAAGGCCTGGGCGACCACATCCCGCGGAGTACGGTCCCGCTTGAGTTCCAGGATGTGCAACACACCTTCTGAGTCGAGGCCCAGGAGGTCGATGTACTTGCCGTATTTTGTGGGAACCTGTCTGCCGAGCAACAACAGTTTGGTTTCTAGGATTTCTGGATCGTCCAGAATCAGCTGCTCGAGCTTAGCCTCCAGCGGCATGGCCGCCGGGCGTATCCGCTGCGGTCGGTCATCCACCCGCCATAGGCCTACTTCTACCGGCATCCTCTGGTCCTCCGTCTTTTCGGGGCGCTGCGCCACCGCACCGGTTCCAACCTACAGGCTCCAGTTACCTAAGCTTGACGAGTCAAACTGTTTCCTGGAGTCGGAATACAGAAGCCGGCTCGACCGCATATGAGGTCGCCTGTGCACCCCCTCAAGTCGCCCGGACCAAGGCAAACGGGACGTCCAAAGGGAGGAGGGGCGGATCCACCCTTTTCCTGCGCTCTTCCCTTCGCTGAAACTGAAGCCCCAAATCCGCATCCTAGCCATAGAATCTATTCTTTTTGACCGATTCGGGTTGGAAACTAAAGTTGTGTGATACCTTGTAGACCTACCCAAACCGCGGAGGCAACATGACGCAACACCCGGCGAGACCTTGGCACGGCGAGTTCTCAGACGAAAGCCTCTCGGCCGTTCGGCACGCTATTCCACTCGGCATTCAGCGGAGCCAGACTCGGAGTGCGAACGCCCACGCGGCGTATGGCGACAAGGACGGCGACAAGTACGTATACGGAGCCGGTATGTCTCGGGGCGTGTACAAGGAGCTCGTGGAATTACTAAGTGAAGTACCAGGCTTTCGCGAGGTCGAAGTAGAGGGGAGTCGCAGAAAGCTGATCGCCATCGACAATGTCCACCTCTACCCGCTACGCATCGGCGCGAAGATGCCTCGAAACCATACGCGGGTGCGCGTCTCATATATGCCCGAACAACGTCAGGAAATGTTCCGGAGGTCGAACACGACCAAGTTCGACGAGCCGGCGCTGTTCGACAATCTCCACTCACCCAGCCCAGACGAGCCTGCGAGCATCAGCGAGGCACTCGCGCACCAACATCTGATTGATGAGGGCAAGGCTCTCGTTGTCGCCTACTACAGTTGCACGCCTGCGGGAGTCGGTTCGATTTACTGGGCACCAGCCAAACTGTCCGGCACTCACCATCTCGAATTTTTGTCGCCGGAGAGTTTGGCGTACGTAGTGGAATCTGCGAGCTCCACAGCACAGTCGGCAACGAGGATAGTCGCTTCAAAAACGTTTGCAGACGGCACGCGTCCACGTACCGCAACCAAACTCCGCACTACCCCGAAAGCTCCGGACACTCGATGATTGACGCCCTAAACTCCGACTTCGACCGGACATCACTGCAAGAGATCGCGAGGGTTTTCGACCCATCGCGGCTGATTCAGGCCCGCCAACTGAGTCGACTGACGAAGACCGATCTCCATCGAGCGGTCGGAGTATCCGCTGCGGCGATCGGACAATATGAGCGCGGAGAGGCGACGCCGCGCGTTGACACCTTGATCTCCCTGGCAAAGGCGCTCAATGTACCCCCGGACTTCTTCGCGCTCGGGCGGCCACGCGCGCGGCTGGACGTCGCCCAAGCGTCATTCCGGAGACTACGAGCGACGTCCGTGGCTCAGCAGCAGCAAGCCGTCTCTTACGCCGAACAGGTATGGGAGCTCAGTAGCCATCTGGAACAGAGCGTGGAGTTCCCAGAGCTGGATCTCCCGCAGTGGGCGATGACAGATGAACACGAAATGGCCGCACGCCCAGATCCCATCACCGCGGCCCGGCAGGTCCGGAATCACTGGGGACTTGGCGTCGAACCGATTAGGTTCCTTGTCTATGAGCTCGAGCAGCACGGCATTCTCACCGTGTTCTTCTCGATGAAGGAGGATGAGGACTCAGACGAAAAGAGCCGCATCGACGCTTTCTCGACGAGTTCACTTCCTCGGCCGATCATCGTGCTTACGCCTGACAAAGCCGACGATGTGATGCGTCACAGGTTCTCGGCCGCGCACGAACTTGGCCACATTGTGTTGCATCGCTGGCGCCCTGGTTCAAATGCCGAGCTCGAACGGGAAGCGGATGCTTTCGCAGCAGAGTTCCTAACGCCGCGGGACGTCATCCGCACCCAGCTGCCAACCCGATTTAGCCTTGGCAAGCTTGAAGAACTCAGCCTTCAATGGGGAGCTTCGATAAAATCGCTCGTCTTCCGTTCAAAGGAGCTCGAACTCATTTCGGAGGCTACTGCGCGCCGTGCGTACGTCACGCTCAACACCCTCACAGCGAACGGAACGATCCGACCACAGCCGGTGGAGAATTTCCCGGGCGAACAACCTGAACTGCTCAAGAACGCTCTGGAGGCACTGGACGAGGCAGGTATTCCGATCTCGCAGATCGCCCGCGAACTGCATGTGACGCCCAAACATGTGCGCCGACTCGCTGGAATTAAGGACACGCGGCCGAAGTTACGCCTGGTCCGGTAGGGACGTTCATCGGGCGGTAAAAAAGAGTTCCGATAGCCGGTCGATGAACGACCGGAGGCTCAGCAACCACGAGGGCGAGAGTTCCAGTACTCAGCTAAAACACTGTATGCCCGGGCCGACAACCGCCCTATGCCGGAGGCTCATACGGTCGCAATAGCGAGTTATAGCAGCGGTGACACGCCACGAATGCCGTTCCGCAGCTATCCTTCTTACCGGGAATCATCAGTTTGGATATCGGCCTGGATGGCCGGTTGTGTTGACTATGTCACTCCGCGGGCCAGGGCTTTCAGCTCCCGCGATACGGTAAGGGTGGCGTCCAGATCCTCGCGGTTGTAGTCCAGCAACCGCTGTTTCGTGTCAGGTTCCGGATCACTCGTTCGGTCAGTCGATCGGCGATACAGCAGCTGGGCTTGCATCCCGTTGGCGACGTCGGAGGTATGGGGGACGGCGAAGTAATCGGCTAGTCCTTTCAATCCCAGAGAGGGTACCGGCAGCCGGACACTCCGCTGGGCCCACACGAACAGATCGCAGTGTTCGCGGCTGGCGAGCGGGTCATCCACCCCGAGCCTCATGGCAGCCTTGCGCGTCGTCGGAAGGTCGGCGTTGCAACCTGACCATGTCACGACCGGCAGCTGAGGATGCGCGTCGAGAAGGTGACCGAGGTTTGCGAGAAGTTTGCGTTCTTCCGCGTCTGTGTCGTCAGCCCAGAACTGGTGGATCTGGGTCAGGCCGGCGCCCGTCTCCACCGCGGCACCGGCCAGCCAGACCCGCTCACCGAACGGCGGTGTCAGGTATTCAAGGTCGACCACGATGAACGCATCGCCGACGGGCGGCGGATCACCAAAAGCCTGAGCCTTGCCGTCGCGGTACGCGCGAGCGTGGTGTTGCCAGCGTTCAATCATCGAAGCAGCGCAACGCGGTGCCCCTCGTTGGCGGAGCTCTACGGCCAGATCGGCAGGATTCCACGAAAGCAAAGTGAGGTAGTCGTGCACCCCGACTGCAGACAGTAAGCGTTCGTAATTGGGGCCAACACCGAAAAGGAGGCTCACGTGTCGGCGGGCGATCGTGCTCTGGAGGACCTCGTCACGGCGCACCCTCGAGCACACATGGCAGCCGCACAGACGGGGCTGTACCGGAGAGACTCGCGCTTGGCGAACCTCGGTGAGGAGACCGCACACTTGGGCGAGCCGATGCGAGGAGATCGCGACCTCAACCGGGTGGGGCTCACCGTCGCGGCGCAGCACCACAATGCCCCTCGGGTCGTCGATTCCTTGCGTGCGTCGCGGTGAAAGTAGCAGCCAGTAGAAGGCCAGTTCGAGCTCGTCGTAGGGCTGGACGTCCTTGTGCGACTTGTACTCGATAGGCCAGAACGCTCCGCCTTGCGGATCGATACCGTCAGGCATTCCGTAGATCCTGAGATCGTCGTTGAACAGGACTGGTGGATGCAGCACGGTCACGCCCGACGCGAACAGCTCGTCGAGTTGCTCGGCGGTGGCCAGCTCGATGCCCGGGGCCGTTGCGTCGACTTGATCGTGGAACGCTTGGCCTTCGGCTAGAAGTTCAAGCACGAACTCGTCGAACAGATCGGCCCTGTCGATCTCGCCCCGGTAGAGAAGCGAGTATGTGTACGGGCAGCGGACATAGGTCATCAGCTCGGTCTTGGTCACCCAGTCCTGAACGATGCTCGACAGCGCTGTGACAGTCGGGGTGCTCATGCGACACTCGCCGCAAGCTGGTCGAGCCATTCGGCTTGGCTGCAGAACACGGCTGTGATGACGGCACCTGTGGACCGGTCCACGACGACTCCGATCCGACCGCGTCGGCGCACCTGGCGGTTGGGTCCGTAGTCGTTCTGGTCGTAGGTCACGTCCGGGTTGTTTAGGGCACGGAACAACTCTACGTCGGGGATTCCCCGCTCAGCGGCTCGCCTTTTGGCATGGTGGGTCAGGTGCCAGCTCGGGGCAGGTGTTTGTGCTTGCTCGGACATCATTGACTCTCTCTGTGAGTGGGTGAGAGCCAGGTCCGTATCGTACGCTTGGAGTTGGAAGGACCGTGCGTAGGTACGGCACCTGGCGCGAAGGGCCCGTTACAGCGGGCCCTTCGTTGCATTCTGGTCAGGTGGAGGCGCCATCCTGGGAGTCCGGATCAACCTCAGGTTGGGCTTCGACCGAGGTGGGCGCGGTGGTGCTGTCTCGGACCATTATGTTGCGCTCCATGTCATCCAGGAGCTCGATGCGTCGGCGGAGGACGGCTTCGTCCTCCTCGATCAAGGGCTTCAGCTCATGCCACGTGCGCTGCGCTGCGTCCACGAATCCTGCTAGGTAGTCGTCGGCGTCAATCGCCAGGTCCTCCCCAGGGGCGAAGAAACCCGGAGAGCCGTGTTTCTGAAGCCATGGACCCAGAGTCTCGAAGTCCGTATCCTCGCCGAGGTGCAGGAAGCTCTGACTGCCACCAGAGGCATCGTCGGACCATCCCACCATGTACATGGGATCGTCGCCCTCGTCTCCCTCGAGCTGCTCGAGAACTAGCCGATCGATGTCCTGGAGCTCCTTGGCGGTCGCAGCTTCCTTCGCCCACCGGGCGCCGTCGGCGGCGCCGACCTCCCTGCGGCCTTGCGGGGTCGTGCGACGGAGCCGTAACGCCGCCCGCACCGCCTCGCGCTTCGTTCCGATCCCCTTCTCCAATGATTCAACCGCGTCGCGAAGCGCTTGCTGGCAGATAGCAGATGCCTCCAACTCTGCGCGCTTCACCGACGCGGCCAAGTCGTCCTGCAAGTAGATGTTCAACCGAGCCATCATTCCTCCTTCGTTTTATACACACTATGCGCATACTGCGCATTAGGCAAGGATTGAGCAAGACCTTTTGAAGTGCAGCCCAAAATGAGCCAGGAAAGTCGGGGGCTTCGTCAATTCTGAAACGAGGTGACGGGTTGGGATCCAAGCGATTGATCGCTCTTTGGTGACGTTCTGCAATCGCGTCGTGTCACGTCCGGGACCACGAGACGAACAGCTAACCGTTAAGTGCTCGCGACCTTCTGTAGAACGTTGCGCGTGACATACCCAGATCGCGGGCAACCTGCGCAGCGGGCTCGCCGCCTTCGACTAGGCGGAGAGCGTTTCGAATCTGGCTATCGGTGATCCGACACGGTCGGCCGCCCAGGTCCATTCCAGCCTCCCGGCGCTTGCTGATGGAATCAGTGACGCGTTCGCGTTTGATCTCGTGCTCCATTTGCGCGAGAGCGGCCATTATCGTGAACAGCATCGACCCCATGGGCGTCGCGGTGTCAACGTCGCCACCGCCGAGGTTCAGAACGCGTAGGCCCGCGCCCCGACCGCGGAGTTCGTCGGCGAGGGCGAGCATGTTCTGGGTGGATCGCCCAAGTCGATCCAGCGTCGTGATCACGAGGGTGTCGCCATCGATTAGCGCGTCGAGCGCCCGATCGAACTGGGGTCGTGAAGCTCGCGCTCCGGACACACCGTGGTCCACGTAAAGGTCATCGGGTCGGACTCCGGCGGCCTGAAGATCCGACTGCTGCCGGTCGGTGGACTGCTGCCGCGTCGAAACGCGCGCATAGCCAATCAACTTCGTCATGGGCTGCTCCGATGTGTCTCGTAACTAATGGTGAATACGGCGATTCAACCAGAAGGTTTCGAGACATACTTACGAGAATCGCCGGGCCCGGAAAAACTCGCACGATTCCACAAAGATCAGGGGTGTGACTCGCAACGATAAATGGCGGTCTTTTCGCAGCGCTATTTGTCACTCTGCAGCCCGTTGGGAGGATCCATCACCGGGGGTGCTCGACTAATCGCCAGTGTCCGCTTGTGGCGCGAGCCGCCTCGAATCAAGCCACTCCGCGTCATTCCAGAGCACAGGCGTAGCGCCGACTGGATCAAAACTGATCCGGGAATCATTGCTCTGCACAAGGCAGATCATCCTGTGCCCGAACAGAGCGGCTTCGCGGGAGCGCTGGGCGATGATATCCAGAAGGGTCTGCGCCGTCCCGGGACAAGCCAATGCGAAGGCGTCGTATCCGAGGAACGCCAACACGAACCCTGTGGCGTCGGCGTCCCAACCGTAGTCATGCGAGATGACATCCCGAAGGCAGTCATTCAGGGCGTCCAGGTTACGGCCATAATAGCTCGGGAAATCAAGCGCCTCGGAGATCGCCGCGTGCACATCCGCCTCACTCGACCACGATGATGCGTCCAAAATAGTGACTTGGTAGCCTTGTTCGGCCAGCCATGTGGTTGTCTCATCGAGCACCGGTCGCCGATGAAACAACGAGACCGCCGTATTGATCAATAGGCGGAAGTCTAGATCGTGCTCAACATCTGCCTCGGAGCCGAAAGCATTCATGCAGCGATCTTACGGGCCTTCACCTGACGGCCAGCCTCGACAAATTGGAGACAACGCCCCCGGCGAGTCGAACGACACGCGATCGGCACCGACCGGCTCATGGCACAGTCAGGTCCGCCAATTAGCCAGTCGATCACCGTGCTGCGGAAGCCCGCCCACTGGTTTAGCTGGCTGAGCCCACGCTCACGGCCAGGCCTCAATCGCGGCTCGCGTTGACCGCTCCACTCCTCGTCCCATAGAGCTGGAATGGAGCACGATTGCCAGGAGCTCGGCAGCCAGTTCGAACGCCAAGGGTGATGACTCGACCGGATCAAAAGCCGCGCGATCTACAACGATGCGGCCGGCCGGCAGCGGGCGACGAATGAATCCGTCGACGACCGGCTGCGCAAACTCGTCGGGCAGTCCCGGAATCAGCGGAGTCCACAAGCGGCTCCTGCACGAAGGAGTTCCGGTGCTGTCCTCTCCCGAGGTCTGCACCTCGATGAGAAGATCAGCCTCGCATTCGCTGGGCGTGAAGGCACCTCCCAGGAGTGCTCGCGGCATCAACCCACCGGCGTGTCGGACGATCTCCACAACGGCACGGACCGGCCGAAGGGCGTCCCGCGACGACTTCGTATGAACCGACTCAAGGATGGTCCGGCCCGGGGCAAACGACGCGGTCAGCTCGTCGTCGACCACTGACGCCCGCCGGGCTCCCAAGGAGATGACCATTTGATCCGGTTCGCCGCTCGCGCTAATGCCCATAACCAGATCGTCTCAGACGGCGACTGCCACATGGCCCGCGACATCCTGGCATGGCAACGGCAGTTCACAAACGACCGTTGACGAGACAGTCGGCCACTGTCACCGAAAAATCGGCGTTTTGTGTCTCATGACCCATGTCCGTGATCTATGTCAACGAAGCCACGTTCGCGATACACTCGCGAACATGGCTTTGGTTGGTTATGCACGGGTGTCGACACGGGAACAGCATCCGGAGGGGCAGACGGACGCCTTGAGCGCGGCCGGATGCGGGAAGGTATTCGTCGAGCATGCTTCCGGGGTCCTCGCGCGCCGCCCGGTGTTCGATGAGACACTGCGATATTTGCGCGACGGCGACACGCTCGTGGTAACGAAGCTGGACCGGCTGGGCCGGTCGGTGCGGAACCTGAAGCAGATCGCCGACGATCTCCAGGAACGCGGCGTCGGACTGCGTGCACTCTCACAGGGGATCGACACGACGACTCCGGGTGGACGGCTGTTCTTCCACATGCTCGCCGCGATTGCCGAGTTCGAGCACGACCTCATCGTCGAGCGCACCCAGGACGGTCTGGCTGCTGCACGGGCGAGGGGCCGGAAGGGCGGTCCGAAGTTTAAGATGACGGCGACGAAGATCGCCCAAGCCCGGGCGATGTATGACGCCGGCGGGCACACGGTGCAGGAGATTGCCGACACGTTCGGCGTTTCCCGGCCGACCATTTACCGGCATCTCCAGGCGATGCCGGCTCCCACGGCGGCTGCGGCCCGGTAGCCAAGGATCGTACGGTGGTCCGGGCGAGGTATTCGGCTGAAGACCGGGCAGTCCTGCTCCGCCGGCACCTGGACGAGGGCATTCCGCTTGCCGCACTGTCATCGGAGGCAGGCATTCCCGTCCGGACACTTCACCGATGGATGAGCCAGTACCGGGCGGATCAGACGATCGCGAGCCTGGAACGCAGGCAGCGATCTGATCAAGGGATCCGGTCCCTTCCGGCCGATCTGGCAGACGCGATTGAGGGCCTGGCGCTTCGCCGCCCGCCCCCGACTCTCGCTTTCATCCATCGCCGGATTTCGGCAGTAGCCGAGGACCGCGGCCTGCGGCCGCCGAGCTATTCAACGGTACGAGCCATCGTCAGCCGCATAGACCCGGGAATGCGCACGATGGCACATGAAGGCGACTCAGCCTACCGCGACCGCTTTGAAGTTGTCTTCCGGCGCACGGCCTCCCGCCCGAATGAGCAATGGCAATGCGACCACACGCAACTCGACATCGCTGTGATCGATTCCTCAGGAAAACAGGTCCGCCCTTGGCTCACAGTTGTCCTGGATGACTATTCCAGGGCGGCCGCCGGATACACAGTCTTCCTCGGAGCTCCGACGTCATTCCAAACCGGACTCGCACTGCATCAGGCCATGCGGCGAAAGACAGTTCCCGGATGGCCCGTGATGGGATTGCCCGACGTGCTCTACAGCGACCACGGGTCTGACTTCACCAGCATCCACCTGGAACGGGTCTGTCTCGACACCCATGTCCGGCTGATTCACTCGCAGCCGGGAGTCCCGCAGGGACGCGGAAAAATCGAACGCTTCTACCGGACGGTGACCGAGGGCCTTCTCCCGCACCTTCCCGGTTTCATCCCACACGGCCGGAACGGGGAACCAATCACCGCGCCGGCCCTATCCCTGGAACAGCTCGATCACGCACTCGAGCAATTCATCGTCAAGGAGTACAACAGGCAAAAGCACTCCGAAACCCAGCAGGCACCCATCGAGCGCTGGGCAGCAGGCGGCTGGGTACCCAGAATGCCGGCCAGCGACGAAGATCTCGACTTATTGCTACTCACTGTCGCCACCGAGCGCAAGGTCCATCGCGATGGCATTCACTTCCAAGGCATCCGCTATTTGTCCCTCACGCTCTCCGCCTATGTCGGGGAAGCCGTCACGCTCCGGTATAACCCTCGGGACATGGCAGAGATCCGGGTCTACCTCCAGGACGCATTTCTGTGTTCAGCCATCGCTCCGGAACTCTCGTCCGGAGCCATTTCACTCAAACAGCTCCAGGCTGCCAGGTCCCTGCGACGCAAGGACCTCAAGAAGCAGCTCAAGGGCAAGCTCAGCCTCGCAGACGCCCTGCCTTTTGACGACCGGTACGCGCCGCCTGTCCCGCCGGAACCATCGCGGCCAGAGGCTCCCGCCACCGGGCCAGGGACCAGGTTGCGCATTTACGCAGAAGACTGACCAAGGAGGAAAAGCAAAATGGTGTTAAACGTGCTTAAAGACGGCGAGGACGGCAGGCGATTCCTGACCGGAAGGCACGGCGAAGTATCAGTCAGCGCCCCTCCCGTTCCTGCCGATACCCCCACCTTTCTGGTCACTAAAGAGCACAGACGATTCGAAGAGTTCGCCAACACGGTGCGCAAGAACCGGCACATCGGTGTTTGCTACGGGCCTCCCGGCGTGGGAAAAACCCTCTCCGCGCGAACCTATGCCGGTGCCAGCGAATGGGAACAATGGCAGCGCTTTGATGATGCGGACCTCGGGCCCATTCCACCGCGTGTGCTCGAAGCACGCACCGCGATGTGGACACCCACGGTAACCGTGAGCCCCCGACAGATCGACCAGATCCTGCCCTCCATCTGCCAAAGCATCTCCTGGGCCGTCGAATACGATCAGGAAGGCAACATCAACCCTTTCGCCCACCGCGACTCACGAATGTCCGGACTCACCGAACTGCTGATCATCGACGAAGCCGACCGCCTCAAACCGCCAGCCCTGGAACAGGTCAGGGACTACTACGACAAGCACACCATGGGCGTCATCCTCATCGGCATGCCCGGCATCGAGAAACGACTGGCCCGCTATCCCCAGCTCTACAGCAGGATCGGCTTCGCCCACGAATACCGGCGCCTCAGCCCTGAAGAACTCGCATTCGTCCTCAAACACCGCTGGGCAGACCTCGGCCTAACCATTGAACCGGGCGATTTCACCGATGCCGAAGCCATCGCGGCAATCTCACGCATCACCAATGGAAACTTCCGCCTGGTCCAGCGCCTGTTCTCCCAGATAAGCCGCATCCGCGAAATCAACCAAATCACAGCCGTCACCAAAGAAGTCGTCGAAGCAGCCAGAGAAGCACTCCTGATCGGCACCTAATATCAGACTGCCAAATACCGCTGCGATTTCCCTGCCACATAGCCTGCAACTTCACAGATCAGGGGAATACAATCTCCGCGGACGTTCAGCTGGTGAGACGTCTCGTATCCCTAGGGTTCTGAGACGGCGAGGGGCTGAAGTTGGGACACCTTCCAGGTCATCTAATCAGGTAGGGCGCGCAAGCCAGGTTACAACCCCTCTTGACTTTGGAATCATCGGAAGTCAAACTCAGAACATCAACCCCGGTTGCAACCTACCTTGGAGAGTGCCCATGATTATTCCGATTACCGTCCACGTCCCGGACCATCGCGTCGAGGACTTTTACATCCGCTTCGGAGAATTCATCGCCGACGTCCCTAACCCCGATGCGCCCACACAGCTGCCGTCAGGGACCGTCCCCTCCTGGGTTGTGATCGACGAAGCTCCAGCAATCGCCGCGACTCTTTGGGATGAGGTCTCGGGGCCGGGACAGTCAGTTCTCCGATACATGGCACGAACGACCGGCGACGAGACCACGCACTTCCTTCCAGAAGAAATCGCCAACGGAATCGGCCACCCGAAAGGCAAGGCAGGGGTGGCTGGCCTGCTCGGTGGCGTGGGGAAGGCGATCCGTCGCGCAGGCCTTCCCGTGTACACCACCCCTAAGGGTAATTCTTGGCACTACATCTGGGCTTGGGACGGTGAGCGCTACTCCATGACCCCGGAGGTCGCTCGGCTGTTGCGAAGGCCGCACCCAACTGACAGCAACTAACAGACAGATGTGAAGGGTGTCAGTCGGTCCCCGTATGTTGGGTACATGACTACAAGCGCACCCCCACAGATCGGATTATTGGTCGTAGACCTCGATGACACGCTCTGGACGTGGTTCGACGCTTGGCATAAATCTTTCACTGCCCTGCTGGCTGAACTGGAGAAAGTGACGGGGCTAGCTTGTGAGGAACTGATCCCAGCCATCAAGTTGGTTCATGAACAGAAGGGCACCGCTGAGTACTCCTGGCTTCTTGACGAACTGCCGATGCTGGAGCCCTTTAGAGGAAGTCAGAAAGCAAGCGAGGTCTTTGACTCCGTGCTGCACGCGCAGAATTCGGCGCGTAAGCACAATACCCATCTCTATCCAGGCGTGCTGTCGACATTGCGGCACATAAAGGCCTCCGGTGTCACAATAGTGGCCTATACCGAGTCTCTGAGTTTTTGGACGGAGTGGCGGATACGAACGACGGGCCTTGATGGGCTGATCGATGTCTTGTACTCATCCCCGGATCATGACTTTCCCGAGGGCGAAAGTCAGGAGACGGTCCGCACTCTTCCCAGGGAGGAGTACGGACTAAAACAAACGATCCACCGCAATGTGGCCCGTGGCATTTCGAAGCCTAACCCCCAGATTCTTCAAGAGATAGTGACGGCGCATGCAGTGGCTGGACGAGGCGTCGTCTATGTGGGAGACAGTCTTGACCGAGACGTGGAGATGGCGCAGAAAGTAGGCGTTATTGATGTCCACGCCAAGTATGGCGAAACGTACCAGAAGCCTGGGTATGACCTTTTGCGGGCCGTCACTCATTGGAAGCCTTCAGCTGTTGAGAAAGAGAGTTCTGGCGACCCGAAGGTCAAGGCTGTGGCTTCCTACGTCCTTGACGAGGGCTTTTACCAGCTGCTCACCTTCTTCGAGTTCTCAAAGCCGCTGAACATTGATGCTCACTTGCAGCTGTGGAAGGAATCACTCGGAGTGCAGATGCACTTCAACGACATTGGCTGGAGGATCAGGGCTCTCGCACTCACGGTTCTGACTTTCACTTTGGGCGCCATCGGATTTGTCTACATCAACCTGGCTCCGACCCGCGTATTTGGGTGGGAGGTGAGTCCCGCTGCTTTCTTGCCCTTGCTGGGTGCGGGTTTATGGTGTGCTTTTTGGTTTGCGGACAGAGGATGGTTTCATAAACTCCTGATTGGCGCTGTCAAGGAGGGGACCGATCAGGAGCGCATCCTGACAGCTCATGGAGTGCCAACTAAGCTCGGTACCTACATATCGGATGCAAGCCCCATTCGCTTCAAGAAATGGAAGCGCAAAGGCAATCTTGTCGAATGGCACTCATCCTTGAAGCTCAACTTGTTCTATGGGCTGGGACTAGTGCTTCTAGGAGCGACCATGCTCGCGATTCTCTTCTACGGGCCAGCGTCACTTCCAGCTAAGCCAGAGCAACCGCGACCTGTGGTCAACAACAACATCACCGTTGTCCCGCCAGCGCCGGCTCCAAGCAATGCACCGTCCGTACCTCGCTGAACCAGCTCCAACCGGCACCCTCCCGCATGATGTAAGCCGGAAGGAGTAGTAGTTAGGATGGCCCCGCCTCTGGCGGATTCCGGGGTGTCTTACCGCCCGAAGTCCTTGCCGGCCTGTGGCAGGCCTCTGTGCTGCGGCGTATGCGTCGTTGAGGCGACGCGGACGGCCGCCAGGGTCTCTCCGTCCACGAGCGGCCCGTCAGGCCTGGTGCGCCCCTTCGTGGTCTCAAGCTTTGGGCTGGCATCTTTGTCGACTACGCGGTACACGAGGTATTCGCTGACGCATCCGTAATCGGTGGCCACGGTGGCGGCGTTGGCCGCGCAGATGGACTCCTTGGCGTCGGCAGTGGTGAAGAGCGAGGCCGGGAAGGACTGCGGCACCCAACGGCCTCCCAGTTCGGCGTCACGGCCGGTGGCGCTGCCGTTCTCGGCCTCAAGGTAGCCGCGTTTCCAACGCCCCAGCGTGCGTGCCTCGCTGACTGCCCGGGTGGTCTCGACGTCGGCCACTTTTACGTCGTAGCCGGCGGCCTGCAAAGCGTCCAGCTGCGCACGGGCGTTCTTCTCACCTGACAGCGTGCCGTCAATGACGATGTTGTCCCCCCGGTCAAGGGCGTCCCGGATCGCTTTCTTGGCCAGGATGGAGGATTCATTATGGACCAGGGCCGCCAACTCGCGCGGGTAGAACTTCTCCCCCGCGGCTTCCAACTGCCGCACCTCATCCGGAACCAGGTAGCTGTCATAGCTGCCGTCGGCAAGGGCCTTCACCAGCAGCTCGTCTTTGAAGTCATCGGGGTTGATGGACAACCAGTGCTCCGGGCCGGTCCGGGTCTGGGCGATGAGCGCATCCTGGGCGGTGGACTTCCCCGCCCCCGGGGGGCCGGCAAGGACGATGGCCTTGCGGTTCCGCAGCACGTCCGGATGCGCTGCGACGAAGGCGGCGAGGATCTCGTTGTGCAGGGCGCGTCGTTCCTGGCGCGGTTGCTGCCGTTTGACGTTGAACCATTCCGGATTCTGGGTTGTCGCGTACCGGGATTGGGCGGTCAGCGGTCCGCCGTCAGCGCACAGGCGTTCCAGATGGGCACGGTGCGTTGCGGCCTGATCGTCAGTAGTCACGCTCTACAGAGTAGTCACGGCACGTCCGGAGCGTCCTCGGACGCGTCCAGGATGATGTCGTAGGCGTCCCCGTCGATCAGACCCTTGTCGAAAGCCTCCCCCACTTCTTCGAAAGTTCCGGGAGGGTTGGGGGGAAGGATCGCCTTCCACTCCATGGCCAGCTGTTCCGTGTTGTCCGGGGCTTTCACATAGGGCCACGCGGACAGCTGGCGGATCATCTCGTTGCGGTCAATGTCCCCGGCTGCGTAACGCTCCGCGATTTCGTAGGGGCTGGCTCCGCTGAACCCTTCCGGGATCGCCTTCACGCCCCTGGATTCAGCCTTCGTCAGCGCCTGGCTGATGGCGGACTGGGTGATGTGCAGGGCACGGGCTATGTCGCGCTGCCCCAATCCCTGCTGCACCGCTTCCCGCAAGGCCCGCAAATAGTCCAGACGGCCCAGGTCCTCACGGGCCAACGCGCGGCGTGCCAGATCAATGGCGTGGTCGGAACTGGTAATCGTCATCTCCGAACCTCCTATATTAGTAAGCTTATCAGTTGGCGAGGAGCCCCTCTTAGCCCTACTTCTCGTCCAGGCCGACGCGACCTTGGTGGCCGCGGGCCGGCTACGGCAAGTTCACGCACGACGCGCGTTCTGCCGGTGGCGGGCTTCTTCTTCTTCTTTGGAGCGGCGCCCGGTAGGGAGCTGCCCTGCGGGTACCCCGGGCCACGGCTTGCCCTCGTTGTATTTGCGCTGGAGCCGGCGGACTTCCTTCAGCGTGCCGGCTTCGATGAGGTCCGATATCGCACCGTATCCCTCGAGGTGCCCCACGGCACCATATGCGGCCCTCACCTGCTCTGCGTCCGCCTTTGTGAAGTACGGGGAAAAGCTCTCGGGTTTGGCCTTGCTCATTCGCCCGCGCCTTTTGTCTCCGGAGAAACACGCTGCAGCAGGGCGTTGTGGACCTGTTCAAGGGTGGTGGCGCGGACCTCGGCCGTGGCCAGTCTGCGTGCCGCATCTGCGGCTTCCTTGGCGGCGGCCCGCTCGGCTTCCCGGGAATCCTCAAGCTGTTTGCCGATCACGGCAAGCTGGCGCTCCAATGCGCCCCGCTGGGCCTCAAGCCGGGTGATTTCCTCGGCGTGGGCAGTCGCGGCGGCGTCTTTGTCGGCGGCTGCCTTGTCCAGGTCGGCGACGAGTTCGGCGATCTCTTGGTCTTTGTCTTTGCGTTCCTGTGCCCAGGCGGCTTCTACGGCCGTATGCCGTTCTGCGGCCAGGGCGGATGCTTCGGCCCAGCAGACTCCGGCGAGGCGGGCTGCCTGTTCCAGCAGGGTTGCGGGGGTGGCGGCGACCTGTCCGCCGGCGGCCTGTTTTTCCTCGGTCCATTCCTTCAGGTACCGGGTGGCGTCGGCGTTGCTCACGCCGGCGGCCGCGCGGACGGTCGACACGGTGGGCCGGCGCTCGGCACTGATCTGTTCGGCCGCGGCGTAGACGCGGTCCTTCACGCTGGACGTCATCAAAAGCACCTCTTCAATTCTAACAAGTAGTAGGAGTAGTAACGATACTACTCCTACTACTACGGATTTTGAAGTTTAGAACGGTGGTTCGGCGTCGGGTCCGCTGCCCCGGAACCCGTCGCCGCTGGTGGTTTGCGGGTCAGCCCACGGGTCATCCTGCGGGACGGACCGGGTCGCGCCCTGGTTGCCGGGTCCACCGGCGCCCTGCCCGGCTGGATTGCCGCTGCGCTGGGTGCGGGTGACTTTCGCCTTTGAGTACCTGAGCGATGCTCCGACCTCTTCTACTTCGAGCTCAATAACGGTGCGCTTCACGCCTTCCTTCGTCTCGTACGAACGGCTCTTCAGCCTTCCGGAGACGATGACACGCATGCCCTTGGTGAGGGATTCCGCGACGTTCTCAGCCGCTTCACGCCAGACCGAGGCGCGGAGGAACAGGGTCTCCCCGTCCTTCCATTCATTGGACTGCCGGTCGAAGGTGCGCGGCGTTGACGCGACGGTGAAGTTCGCGACAGCGGATCCGCTGGGAGAGTATTTCAGTTCCGGGTCCGCTGTTAGATTTCCAATCACTGTGATGGTTGTTTCGCCGGCCACGATGTGGACCTTCCTTAGGGTGTGGGTGAGTGTCGCGTCTTCGGCTTCAGGGGTGTCCTGGACGGTGTCGTACCAGGGGGCCGCGGGGTCCGGCTCCACCAGGTAGGGGTCGATGATGGGGACGTTGATTATGCTCGAAGGGTTGGCTTCGAGTCCGAACCAGTGCTCGTCCGGGTCATACCGGCGGGGCGTGAGGGCGAACCGGTCCTGCGGGGTGTTCATTAGGCCGCCTTGTGGTGCATGGCAGCCTGGACCAGCTTGTCGCGGCGCAGGCCTGCCCAGTGGTCTTCGTCATCGGCGTTGTTCACGACGACGGGCGCCTGGGAGTAGCCGAGTTCCTGGGTGATGTATTCCAGCGCTGCGGGTACTTCGGTGATGTCCACGGCCTGGTAGGTGATGCCCTTGGACTCGAAGTAGGCTTTCGTCTTGTCGCAGTTCGGGCAGGCCGGCTTGGTGTAGATGGTGTACTCGGCTGGGGTTGAAGTCATTTTCAGTCCTGCGTTTCGTATGGATTCTGGTTGCGTTCGTCTGGGTGACTTTCTATCTCAATTTTATCAATTTTCATATGAAAAACAAGGCGTTTTTCCCTTATTTTAAGCGGATTTTGATTAACATTTTGTGAGGCTTTCGAGGTTGGTGGCCGCGGTTTCGGGACCCGTGAACAGGTGTCCTGGACTCTGGGGTGAATGCGCGAAGTAGCCCGCTGGGAATCCCCCTGCGCTTGAAGATCCGTGCCGTAATTCAGAGCGAGCCTCCCGTGTGTGTCGGCCCCTGCCGTCTGGGCGCGTGTTGTCCCGGCTGAGGGCACGCATGCATCCGTTCGTGGTGCGTCCGGAGATCGAGTCTTGGTCCATGGGGTAGTCCCGGTTCTCCGCTGCCCTTGCGCTGCGGGAGCGCTAGGCTGTGGCCGTGAGGCCGCGGTGTTGCCGCCGGCGCGAGAGGCGCTGTGGTTTAGGTGTTTGAGGGTTTGCCGGCCGGGTTGGTTCCGCCGGTCTCCTTGGCTCTGGCGAAGGCCGTGTAGACAGTTCCGGCTGCCGGTGCTTTGCTGGGCGGGTGCCTGTATGAAATGAAGTGGGACGGGTTCAGGACGGTTTGCCTGGTGGGCACAGGCGGGGTGTCCTTGATGTCCAGGCAAAACAAAGATTTGGGAAGGTACTTCCCGGATCTCGTGGTGGCGGCCGCTGAGCAGATCCCGCCGGGTTGTGTTGTCGATGGTGAGGCGGTCATCTGGTCTGGGGGCAGGCTGGATTTTGACGCGCTGCAACGGCGCCTGGTCACGTCCAAGGCGGCACTGCCTGCGCTGGTGCGGGAGCTCCCGGCCTCGTTCGTGGCTTTCGATGTGCTTGCCGTTGCTGGGCACGACACGCGGATGGTTCCGTTGTCGGAGCGCCGTGCGCTGCTCGAGGAGCTGGCGCGGGACTGGTCTGCCCCATTGACCTCTCCCCCGTGACCAGGGACCGGGAAGTGGCGATGTCCTGGTTCGAGGAGATGCCAGCTACCGGCATTGAAGGCCTGGTCTGCAAGGGTGCTTCCCAGCTGTACGTGGGCGGCAAGAGGCAGTGGTTGAAAGTGAAGAGCCGCCGGTCCGTAGATGTCGTGTGCGCTGCGGTTATCGGCCCGCGCACACAACCGACCGCGGCGGTGGTTGGTCTTCCGGTTGCTGGGCGGCTACGGATTGTCGGCCGCTCCGCTCCCCTCGCGACGTACGCCGGCAGATCCCTTGCGATGCATTTGCGGGCACCTCGCGGGGATCATCCGTGGCCGGAGGAGGTGGCTGAGACGATGTTTGACAGGTTCAGCAAGGAACGGGGCAGGGTGCGTCTGACGTTGGTGGAGCCTCTTGTCGTCGAAGTCTCGGCGGACGTGGCATGGTCCGGTGGCTCGTTCCGCCATCCAGTGCGCCTCCTGCGGGCGCGCCCGGAACTGCCTCCTACCGATGTCCGGTTTCCGGACCATCTAGCCCCTAAGCCTGCTCTGTACCTGAGTTCTCCGGATCTTGATGGACCGCAACGGCACGCCCGGGTTCCGGGGGCGCCGGGTCTTTTCTGTGGACGGCCCGGCACTGATTGTCCACAGTCTGTGACTGGTTGGCCCGGGTGGTTGTGGGTATCGGGTGCACAACGCATCCGACTGCGGCAGCAGCCCGGTTGGGTGTCGTTCCTGGCTTCTAGGATGGTTTCCCCACTGGGTGAGGGGAAGGGGAAGCATGGAGGATGAACGGCGGCCGCGGGCCAGTGCCTGGCAGATCGCCGGCGTTTGGATCGCGGCGGCGGCGCTGCTGTTGACGGCGGCGAGGATGGGTCTGGAGCTGTGGCAGATGTCCGGTCATTGACCAAGGGGTCTGGTTGGTGGTTAAGCAACCAGGGGCCGGCATGTGCCGGCCCCTGGGGTTTTTCCCTCTGCAAAAGGAAATCTATGGGTTCAGCTTAGCTGAACTGGTTGTTTCGGCCCCGGCGACGGGGCGGGACAGTTCGATAGTGCCACCGGCCGGCTTCCTGAGGGCCCTGGTGTGGGCGTTGGCCGGGCCTGGAATCCAGCATGCATGCTGTCTCTGACATTGGGGTAGCGCGGCACCCCGGGGGCCGCGCTTGTTGGTGGCGGTGAACGGCGGGCCGCCGCTGGTGACCAGCAGCGTTGGGTTCGCCCCGGTGCGGCGGCCCGCCCGACATTTCACGGTTCCCGGGCTGCGGGTGGTGAGTGGCCGGGGGCTGTGCCGGGCGGTGGGGTTCCGCCCGGCACGCCGGTCTTACTCCGCCGTGTCCTCGCTGGTTTCGGCGGTGGTGTGCTTGTCGAGGATGATCTGTTCGACCTCGGCGGGGGTGTATCCCCATGCCACGAGCTGGCCGAGGTAGTCGGCGTGCCGCTCGCTGGCCGAGCGCCACGAGTCCTTGACGATCGTCTTCTCGTACCCGGCGCACACGAGCGCGATCAGGGAGATCTCGGGCCGTGCCTTGCTCGCGGCGACGTGGTCCCGGAGCGGGTTCCACGCCCAGCGGTCGCTGTCGTCGAACTTGGCTCCGATCATTTCGGCGGCCACCTT
Organism: Arthrobacter sp. SRS-W-1-2016; assembly: GCF_002009585.1. Lineage (NCBI taxonomy): Bacteria > Bacillati > Actinomycetota > Actinomycetes > Micrococcales > Micrococcaceae > Arthrobacter > Arthrobacter sp. SRS-W-1-2016. Next base: position 54,220 of record NZ_MTPV01000029.1, read on the forward strand.
GCCGTCGTAGCCGCTGGCGACTTCGGGGTGGTGGGTGATCGCGTGGGCGGTAAAGTACTGCCATCCCTTCGGCGCGGTCTTGCGGGCGAGCAGGGTCTTGACCCAGTCGCGGCGCACGGTCGTTGCCGATTCCATGGCTTTGTTGTTGGCAATCAGGGTCTTGCGCTCGGCCTTCTGCTCATCTGTCATCGGGCCTTTCTGGGCCTGAGTGCCGCCGTCGTAGCGTTCGTACTTCGGGGTGAAGCCCTGTTCTTTCCAGCCCGTGATGACGGGCTTCGCGTTGTGGTGGCCCCGGTAGTCGGTGCTGATCACGTAGGCGTTGGCGTCCTCCTCGGTGGCCGGTTCTCCATCGGCCCGGTTTGCCGCTGAGATGTACAGGTTCTCCTCGTCGGCGTAGTTCCCGGCGTCCTCCACGATGGTCTTGCCTTGGGCTTCCAGTTCCGCGATCAGCACCGCGAGGGCGGCGGCCCGCTCGCGCTCGTCGCGCAGCTGCTGGGCTACGTGGAATAGCTGGTCGGGTTCGTCCATGATGACCGATTCCAACTCAGCGATGGCTTCCTCATCCGACTCGAACTCGGCGAGGATCAGGGCTTCCTCGATGGTGCATCCCTTGCCCAGGGCCGAGGCTCCGGCCTCGGATGCCTTGGCCTTCAACGCTCCCTCGACGGTGGTCTTGGTGCGTCCTGTTTTCTTGGCGATCTGGGCGGCGGACACGCCGATGAGGGAGAGCTGGTGGTAGGCGTCGGCTTCGTCGGCGTCGGAGAGTTCCGTGCGCTGGATGTTTTCGACGACCTGCGTGAGGATGCGGTCGGCTTCTTCGGGGCTGGCGACGATCATCACGGGGATGCTCGCGCGTCCGGCTTCGACGGCCGCGAGGGTGCGGCGCTGTCCCATCAGGACGTGCACGGTGCCGTCGTCCTTGCGGTGGGCGATCACGGGTTCGAGCACGCCGAGTTCCTTGATGCTTTTGACGAAGTCGGGCGTGAGTGCGGCGTCGCGCCGCACGTTGGTGTCCACGGTGAGGGTGGAGGGGTCAAGCATTTCCAGTACGGGTGTCTGGGTTTCAGTCATGGTTTTTGTGTCCTTTGCAGAGGATTGGTGAGGGAGCGGCGTGACCCGGCCAGCTACTTCCGGTTCCTCCCCCGTTGTTTTTTGGCTGCTGGCGAAGCTTGCGGAGCTGTGGCCGACGGAGGCCTGTCTACCCTCAGGGCAAGGACCGTGGAATCTGCGCAGGAAATAAGCGACGAAGGAGCGCCGGAGCCGATTCTTCGGGCCGCAGGCCCCGGAGGAACGGAGGGGCTAGACGGGGTGGAGCGGACACGTACAATCCGAAGGACAGCAGCCAAAAAACGTCGTAGACACCAAGGTTCAGGGGGTCCGGAGCCCTGCGACGGCGCACCCTGAACCCCACAGCCGGCCGCGACAGCGGACGCCCAATCCTGTGAGCTCTGCGAACATGCTTTTTCCTGAGCCGCCACGACTCCCCAAAGTGAGCCGGCACGGCGGTGGGGCGCGGGTGGCAGCTGAACCGGCGCCTGGTTTGCGAATGGCGGTCCGCCGCCGGCAACCCCACCAAGGCGGACACCGCGCGGCGGACCGTTCGCGGTGACTGACCCTCGAAAGGACCGGCCACCCCAAGGTTCTATCCCGCAAGCGATTCGGTGAGTTGGGTTATGTCAATCAGGCGATGAAGGCAAATGCTGCTTCAGCATTCCGCACTCGTGTGCCGCCGTTTGGGCAACACACGCGAAAGCGTTATGCGCCAGTCATGAGGCGAATGGACGGGGTGCGGCCCTTCTCGATGTGGGTAAAGGCAATGGCCTCGGCAAGGCGGTCGTTGCCGGAACGGATGGCCTCCAGCAGGCCGTGGTGCTCGTCGGACTGCTGGCGCTGGTCTCGCGCGCTGGTGAGGTAGAACAGCCAAGTCATGCGGCCGCTGACCTGGCGCATCAGCGAGGTGAGAAGCGCGCTGCCCGCTACTTCCACGATCGCTTCGTGCACCACGGTTGAGGTTTCGGCCACTTCCAGCCAATCCTCGCTGTCCAGCGCGCGGTGTTCCGCGTCGATCGCCTCGACCAGCGGCTGGAGTGTCGCGCCGGCCGCCGCCGCTTTCGCCGCCAGCCGCGCGGCCAGGGTCTCCAGGCTGAGCCGCACGTCGAACAATTCGGTGACGTCGGCCGCTGTCCACTCGATGACCCGCGAGGATCGGCGCGGCAGGGTACGGACAAAGCCCTCGTTCTCCAGCTGCGGGAGCGCCTCCCGGATGGGCAGCCGTGACACGTGGAGATCGTTGGCCAGTGCGGCTTCCACCAGCCGGGAGCCCTGCGGATAGTGCCCCAGGATGATCTGCCGGCGCAAGGCGCGGTGGGTCTGACTGGTCAGCGATTCCTCGGGAGCTGGTGCTGTCATGGGGGGGCTCCAATCAAACGGTGACCCCTTTATTCAACACCAGCGTGGCCGTCTGCCCCTGCCGCCGGCGGCGCGGGCCATCTTCGTGCCTTCTCGAGTGGCCGGGCGTAGCTGTCGATTTTGCTCGTGCTGAGGCGCTGCCTGATGAGTGTTTCAACCAGCGCGGCCGCGGCTGCGACGCCGTCGATCACCGGAACGGGCAGCCGACCGCGGACGTGCTCCTCCAGCCCGGCCATCCCGGCGCAGCCGAGGCAGATGACCTCGGCGCCGCGCGCGATGGCCCGCTTGCCGGCACCCACGAAGGCCTCGGCGGTGGCGATTGAGTCGGCGTCGATCTCGAGGACGCCAAGGCCGGTGTCCTCGATTGCGGCGCAGCGCTCCAGCAGTCCGGCACTCGAGAGGCTGTCCTCGATCTGCCCGACGGCGCGGCGGACCGTGGTGACCACTCCGTAGCGGCGGCCCAGGAGCATCGCCATGTGGGCGGCGGCCTCGGTGATGTCAACCACGGGGATATCGAGAAGTTCGCGGGCGCCTTCGCGTCCATGTTCGCCGAACCCCGCCATCACCACGCCGTCGATGTCCTCGGGGAGCCGCTCGAGGGTATGCAGGACCGCCGCGGCGCTGATGAAACTGTCGTACCAGCCTTCGGCCGACTCCACACCCCAGGCCGGCGTGACCGCCAGCACCGTCGTGCCTGGTGACACGGCGCGCCGGGCACGGGCAGCGGCCATCTCGGTCATCGACGTCGTCGTATTGCAGTTCACGACGGCGATGCGCATCAGACAGCCACCGGCACGGAGGAGAGCATGACGGTTGTGCCGGTGCTCCTGAGCCGTGCGAGGTCGATAAGCGCTGCAGCAACCGCAAGGTCCTGCGCGGCGAGTCCCACCGAGTTGAACACTGTAATCTCTTCGCGGCTGGTGCGGCCCGGGGTGGTCCCGGAAACGACCTCCCCCAGTTCGCGCAGTGCCGCGTCTGGGGGCAACGCGCCGTCGGCGATGGCCTGGAGCAGGTCACCGGACTTTGCCCGGGCCGTCGCGGCGCTGTCCACCACCAGGGTGCACCGCGCCATCGCCTCGGCGTCGAGTTCCCGGTGAGTGGGCCGCGGGCGGGCACCCACGGCATTGATGTGTTGTCCTGGCTGCAGCCAGGAACCGCGCACAATCGGCTCCACGGACGGCGTCAGGGTGCACAACACGTCGCAGTTGACGGCTACCCTGCGGGGGTCGGGTGCCACGACGGTGCGCCGGCGCAGCTCCGGGCTGATGGAGTCCAGGAACCGCTCGGTGGTGCCGGCGGAACGCGACCAGACAATGATCTCTCTGACAGGTACCACCGTACTGATGGCCCGCACATGTTCAACGGCGAGGTTGCCCGCTCCGATGAGGCCGAGGGTATGGCTGTCCCCGCGGGCAAGGCAGCGGGTGGCTACCGCGGACGCGGCGGCCGTGCGCAGCCGGGTGACTAAGGCGCCGTCGAGTACTGCCACGCACTCGCCGGTGACAGTGGAGGTGACCAGGATCGTGGAGCGCTGCGTCGGCAGCCCCCTGGAACCGTTGTCCGGAATGTCCGCCATCAGCTTCACGGCGGCCAGGCCAAACCGGTCGGACCGGGCCGCCATGGGCAGGAAGATCGCGTCGTCGCTGCCGGAGAGGGTCGACGGCGCCGGCTGGGTCATCGCTCCTGAGCCCAGGTCCGCGTGCACTGCTTCGACGGCGGAGATCACATCAACGTCGCCGATCAGTTCCGCGATATGGCCGGCATTGAGGACGAGTGTCACGAGGCGGCGCCGACGGTGCGTGCTCCGGTGAGTTCAGCGAGCGACGGGGCACGGGTGACCAGGCCGGCATCGGCGAGGATTCTCATCCAGCGGTCGGAAGCATCGGCGTCGATGACTGTGGTGTCCCAGACCCCGCCGCCAGCCATTTCGTCCACGGCCTGGTGCAGCAGCACCGGGTCGCGGTCCGGCCAGCGGGCGGCGAGGACAGCGTCGATCTCCGCGGCAGCGTCACCGATGGTGATCCGCTCCATGGCTACGGCGATTGCAGCGACGAAACGGGCGATACGGGGGGCGAGTTCATCCACCCGGTCCGTCCGGCAGTAGTACACGCTGTTGGGCATGACCCCTCCTGCGTCGAGGTGGCTGAAGACGATGGTCCCCTCGCCCGCGGCGACGAGTTCCTTTGCGGAGAGGAGGTCCAGGATGATGGCATCGCCCAGGCCCCCGCGGTACAGCTCAATCAGCATTGCGGTGGAAAGGTCCCGTACCCAGCGGGTCGCGGCGGGATCGAGGCCCGCCTCGCGGATCAGCCCGGCCGTGAACTCGAATGGTGCGCTGCCGCCAGCTCCGGGTGCGAGCACAACCCGTCCGGCCAGCCAGTCGAGGCCTATCGGGCCGGCGGCTTGCCGGGCCACGATGGTCATGGGGAACCGGTGGTTGAGCTGGCCCACCACGGTGACGCGGCGGTCCATTCCGGCGTACATGCCCGGGACCCAGAGGCCGCCGAGCGCAAGGTCAGCGGCTCCGGAGTCGAGGTCATCCAGGACACCCGTCCAGGGGTCGCACGCCGTCGCGGTGACCTCCAGACCGTGGGCGGCGAAGATGCCCCCGACGTCGGCGACGTACTCGGGGAGGTAGTTCAGGCCGTTGGCGGTGGCTGAGATGTTCAGGGTTTCCATGTGTTTCCTCCAGAAGGGTTTTGGTGGGCTGGTGTGGCGCCGGCAGGTGCCAGGGTCTTTTCGTTGACGTCTTCCAGTGAGCGCCCGCGGGTCTCGGGGGCGAAGCGGGCGGCAAGGACAAGTACGGCGTACATCACCGCGGCCAGGCCGAAGACGCCCGCGAAGGCGAAGGAGCCGTAGAGCGCGACGGCGAGGAAGGGCATCACCGCTCCGGCGATGTTGCCGATCCCGTTCACGATGGATGCACCGGAGGCGCGGATCGCGGTCGGGAACACCTCCGCCGTCCAGGTGGCCAGGGTTGTGTTGGTCACCATCGTGAAGAACTGGAACAGGGCGCCCAACATCAGGATGGTGGCTGTGCCGTTTCCGAAAGCGGCGAAGGCGAGGGCCGTGAGGCACCCGAGGACTCCAGCCACCGTGACAGCGGCGCGACGTCCCACTTTTCCGGCGATGACCGCAGCAGTCGTGGCGCCAAGCAGGGAGCCGATATTCATGATCATCGTGTACAGCAGGCTCTCCGAGACGGAGTAGCCGCGTTCGACCAGGAGGGTGGGCATCAGGAAGTTCAGCGTGACCTGGGACCCGAACGCCATCCAGGATGCGAGGCCGAGGGCTACCGTGCGGCGCAGAACGAGGCGGTGGAAGACCGCGGCGGGCGAGGACCGGAACGGGACCGGCGGGAGGTCCTCAAGAGTGAGTTCCACCTTGGGACGTTCCTGCGTGGGGCGCAGCGAGTCAGAAGCCAGGATCGCAAGGGACCGGTTGGCATCCTCCACGCGCCCCTTGGACAACAGGAAACGCGGGGTCTCCGGCAGCCGACGCCGGTAGAGCACCACCAGGAGCGCGGGCACCGCGAGGATCACGAATGACCAGCGCCAGACCGCGTCACCGCCTCCCAGGGGTGTTTCCAGGGGCCCCAGCAGGAGCAGGAACAGTCCGTAGGAGAGGAAGTTGCCCAGGCCACCGGCGCCAACGTTAATGGCCCCGATCGCGATGCCGCGGAAGCGGGTTGCCACCATCTCGGACAGCATCACGATGCCGATCATGAATTCGCCGCCGATCCCGATGCCGACGATGAGGCGGCTGACCAGGAGCATGTCGTAGTCGAAGGCAACGGCGCTCAAGAGACCGCCAAGGGTGTAAATGAGCAGGTTGAAGCTGAGGGAGAAGCGTCGGCCGTACCGGTCGGCGAGCAGGCCGGCAAGGAACCGGCCGACGAGTCCACCAATGACGGTGGCCGTGTTGATCGCTGTGAGTTGGACATCGGTGATCTGCAACGAGCCTTTGATGTGGGTGGCCATGGCGCCCACAGAATTCTGCTCGAGGGTGTCGAAAAATTCCCCGGCGAGGACCAGGAGAAAGACCCAGAACTGGGCGCGGGTGAATCCGATCGAATCAAGGACAGAGGCGACAGTACCGCCAGAGGACGGTGCCGGTGACGCGGTAGTGCGGGATACAGCAGTCATGAGTAGCTCCACGGCATGAAGGGGAGGGATCGGCCCCGATCGAATCGGCGTCGAAGGGATACCTATTTTGTATCCCAAAATGTGTTTCACGGAGGTTTCCGTCATGCTAAGAGTTCGCTAAACCGCGAGATTCAGGGATTGTTTACGGTTGTTGCGCCGTCGCTAATTCCATTTTGTATACCGTTTGGTCGGGGAGTTCTAGTAACGCCCCTGAGGCAGGGGCTTACAGTTCGGGTAGTTCGCTTTGGCAGGCCTTAAAGATGCGCGGCCCGGCCCCTTTGGGGCTCACTGTCCGGCGAACCAGGAAACGCGGCCCCGTCGGCCGGCAAGGTTCCAGAGAATGCGTCTCGACTCTGCTGGGTCATCCACCTCTGGAAACCTACGTTGCTCACCACTCGGACGTTTCATCACGGAATCTACGCATAGGCTCATCGGTTGAAGCAGCCCATCCGTTCCACATAGGAAATCCATACTGGACACACGGCCCCAGCATCAGTCGATGTTCGATTTTGACGCCTATAGGAGCATCGTCGTAAACACCAAGGTTCAGGGGGTCCGGAGCTCTTCGACGGCCCGCCCTGGACCCACGCCCCGGCCAAGCGGACGCCCGATTACCTGGTTGCAGCGAAGCGGAAACCTTGGTTAAACCGTGAGGGCCGGCATGTGCCGGCCCTCACGGTTTTTCCTCTGCAAAAGAAAATCGGTGCCGCAGCGTCGTCGTTGCGGGTAAGTCAGTGGTCGTGCGGGTGTTCGTCCCAGGAGATGTCGGTGACGGTGCCGGACTCCCCTGCTGTGAGCAGGGATAGTTCCAGGATGTCTTCGGCGGCACTGGCGTGCTCGACCGGGAAGTCGTCGGCGGTCATGGTGAAGTCTGCGCCCACGGTGTCGGCTCCTGAGTGGCTGGGACAAGGATGTCCCTTTCACTGTAGCCGGTCCGTCCCTGGGCGTTCGGGGTGGTGTGGCTGCGCCCGCGTGAGCGTTGCCGGCGGCCGGCGGAGCGAAGCGGGGGAGGCCGCCGGCCCCGGTGTGGGGCGGGGGAAACTGACCTGTCCCCCGCCCCACCTGTTCTTATCTCTTGCGTCGATAGGCTGTGGCCGGGTTCTGGGCCACGCCCGCCACCGCGCCGCGCCGTGCCACTTCGGAGAGGAGCTCGGCCAGCCGGTACCGAGGCGTGTCCTCAAGAGCCAGCTCGTAATACTGCGTGGCCGCGCTGGCGGTTCCCCGGTAGAAATGGATCCAGCCGATCAGGGTTTGAAGGGGCGCCCTGTACCCGACGGGCGCGGCTTCGACCAGTTCCCGCATGATCTTCTCGGCCTTGGCCACCCGGTTCCAGTCCGGGGCGATGCCCCCGGTGCCGAGGATGACGTCGCCGGGGCTCGCGGTTCCGTCGCTGACGATGTCGCAGGCCAGCATGTCCCGCACAAAGACGTGCTGGAAGGTGGCAACGAGCTTCAGAGCCGTTGCCTCATCCGGGCTTTCGCTGCCCTCCAGCGCAAGGCACCAGAGGGCGCGGGCCGCGGCGATGCTTTGCATCGTGCCGGAGGGAACGGCGGCGAGAATCCTGGCCTCGGTTCCGGGCGCGCCGGTGAACGGGGCAAACTCCGGGGCCGGGGTCTGGTAGTTGCTGCCTTCAAAGACCATGGCGGCGTTGAGCAGGCTGTCCGTGATCGTGGCCAGAGGCTGAGGTTCGCACTCCCCACAATCACCGTCGCAGAGCAGGTTCCGCCAGTGGGCGGGGGTGATGATCCATGCATCGCGCAGGGGCATGCCCGCCAGCTCAAGCTCGCCGATGATGGCCTCGACGTGGGCGTGGAACGGGCGGTCATTCGTGGCGGTTTCGGTGTCCGTGTAGACGGCGAGGAGGACTCCGGTGGCGTTCTCGTCCGCTGCGAGGTATGACGTGACCCTTTGGGCGTAGTCCAGTGGTGCCGTCGCCGGGGCGGGGGCGTCGACGCGAAGGGTTGCGCCGAGTCGGCCCCGGCTCACGGTGATGAAGACGAAGGATCGGACAGGGGCGAAGCCCAGGGCGTGGGGAATGAAGCCGAGGATGTCGGCGGGGCCGGAAACGCGGAGTTCTTTCATGGCTTTTGTGTCCTTTGCAGAGGAGTGGGTGGGGGTGGGGGGGGGGGGGGCGGGCCCCCCGGGGGGGGGTTGGGGGGGGGGGGGGGGGGGGGGGGGGGGGGGGGGGGGGGGGGGGGGGGGGGGGGGGGGGGGGGGGGGGGGGGGGGG